>JAILCN010000037.1 GCA_024680365.1 Solobacterium sp. | reverse complement strand
CCGATCCTGAGCAGCCTGTCACCCGTCTTGTATCCCTGGATCCGGAGCAGCTGGACGAAATGGCAGACGAGCTGTCAGAACAGACAGATCAGCCGGTTGAAACCGTCGGCGGTCTGATCAGTGCATATGATTCCCTCAAAGAGAAGCTGGAGAATACAAAACAGGAACTTCTTGAAACCAGAAAATCCATCACTGACGCCCTTTCAGAACAGGGGGTATCGGAAGACGGAATCCCGGCAGCGATCGCAGATCTTGAAGAGCTGATCCGGACAATCCGCAGCGGACTGGCGGACGGGGAAAGACAGCTGGCCGAAGCAGAAGCGCAGCTGAACGACGGCTATGCGCAGCTGGCAAGGGGCCAGAGAGACCTCAGTGTTCTTTCCGCCGAGGGCCGTGAAAAGCTCGCGGAAGGACAGCGGAAGCTGATTGACTCCCGCAATCAGATCGAACAGGCGAAAAGAAAACTGGCCCAAGGGCGCAAAGAACTGGCGGATGCGGTTGCCGACGGTGAGGAACAGCTGGCTGAGGCAAAGCAGAAACTCATTGACGCCAAAGCCGAAATCGACGCCCTGGAAAAGGGCAGCTGGACAGTTCTCGACAGAACATCCCATTACGCTTCCGCCACCTATCACCAGACGGTTGACCAGATGCGCGCCATCGGTGATGTTTTCCCGCTGTTTTTCATCCTGGTCGCGGCTCTTGTCTGTCTGACGACAATGACCAGAATGGTTTCCGAGCAGCGCGGGGAAACCGGCGTTTTAAGAGCGCTTGGCTATTCCAAGATGCAGTGCGCTTCCAAATATCTGATTTATGCCCTGAGCGCGACCCTGCTGGGATGCCTGATGGGCAGTGTCATCGGCATCCACACATTCCCGCCGATCATCTACCATGTCTGGCGGATGATGTACATCCTGCCGGACATTGTCCTGGCGGTTCCCTGGCGCCTGATCATCCTGGCGACGGTTTCCTTCCTGGCGGCGATGGGCGCGACAACATGGTTTGTCATCCGCTCGGACATGAAGGAGGTGCCGGCCCAGCTGCTCAGACCCAAAGCCGCAAAGAGCGGCCGCAGCGCCTTCATTGAAAAGATCGGGATCATATGGAAGAATCTTTCCTTCACATGGAAAGTCACACTGAGAAACATATTCCGCTACCGGCGCCGGTTCATCATGACCATTCTCGGTGTCGCCCGCTTCGGCGCCCTGATGGTGACCGGGTTCGGCATCCGCGATTCCATCAATGACATGGTTGACCTGCAGTTCTTTGATATCCTGCGCTATGACGGCTCCGCCGCCATATCCGATGAAGCGGATGAAAAGGATATCGAAGAGCTCCGCGCAAGGCTCCTGGCCCGTGATGACGTCGAACGGCTGACCGATGTGTTTGCCTACAGCGCCCTGGCTTCGGACATGGACCAGAGCGGCCTGGATGAAACGGTCAGCGTGCAGATCTTCAGCGACCCCTCCGATATAGAAACAGCCTATGACCTGCGGACACGAACAGGCCATGAAAAGATTGAGCTGCCGGATGACGGCGCCGTCATCTCGGAAAAGCTTGCGGAAAATCTCTCTCTGAAAACGGGCGATGTCTTCCTGATGGAGGATGAGGACGGACACAGGAAAACCGTCAGGATTGCCGGTATCTGTGAAATGTATATCCAGCATCAGGCCTTCATGACGAAGAAGTATTTTGAATCCCTGACGGGACAGGAACCGCGCAGGCGGGCGCTGTTTATCACCGGCCCTGAAGACGCAGAGGATCTGAAAGACCTGCAGGCACAGCTGATGGACGAGGAATCCGTCAGCAGCATCTCTTTCTATGACGAAACCCTGAACAATTTCTCGACGATGGTGAAAAGCCTTGACCTGATCGTCTGGACGCTGATCATTTCCTCGATGGCCCTGGCCTTTGTCGTCCTGGGCAACCTGATCCATATCAATGTCGCTGAGCGGCAGCGTGAAATCGCGACACTCAAGGTGCTTGGCTTCAGAAGAAGGGAAGTGCAGTCCTATATTTTCAAGGAAAACAACATCCTGACAATCCTGGGAGCCCTGGCGGGCCTTCCGCTGGGCAACGTGCTGCACCATTACATTATGGGATGCATCGAAATGGATTATGTCATGTTCGGCCGTTCTGTCAGCGCCGGCAGCTTTGTGATTTCGGCGGTGCTGACAACAGCCTTCGGCATGTTTGTCAACCTGGCCATGGTGCGCACCCTGGATTCAATCAAAATGGTGGAAAGCCTCAAGAGCGTGGAATGAATTACGTCTATATCCTGGAATGCGCCGACCGTTCCTGGTATACCGGCTGGACAAATAATATGTACAGGCGGTTCAAGGCCCACCAGAGCGGGCATGGCGCCAAATATACCCGTTCCCATTACCCGCTGCGGATTATTTACCTGGAAAAATACGAGGATCCCTCCGCAGCCAGAAAGCGGGAATATGCCATCAAGCATATGACCAGAAAAGAAAAGGAAGACCTTGTTGCAGGCCGATTGAAAAAAGAAGGAAACTTGTAGATAATGAAAACAGGAGGATAAATCATTATGAGCAATTTAAAAGTTGTCCGCTGTGAAGGCTGCGGTAAGATCGCTGTGATCCTGAAGGACAGTGCCTGCCCGACAAAGTGCTGCGGTGAAGCGATGACAGTTCTCGAAGCCAATACAACCGACGCGGCCCAGGAAAAGCATGTGCCGTGCGTGACAAGAGAAGGCAACAAAATCACTGTTACAGTCGGTTCCGTCGATCATCCGATGGTGGACGTCCACTACATCGAATGGATCGCCCTGGAAACCGCCAAGGGCTTCCGCATTGCCTATCTCGAGCCGGGTGAAAAGCCTGCCGCCGATTTCTACGCAGAAGAGCCGGTCATTGCCGTATACGCATACTGCAACCTGCACGGTCTCTGGAAGACAGAAGCATAATTCGCATGAAGAGGACCTGCGGGTCCTTTTCTTTTTTCTGCCGTATTCCATCCGGTTCCATACCGGCAAAAAAGAAAACAGGCTGGACATGAGAACGCATATATCCATGAAATTGCACAGGCTCCTTGCACTCACATGCGGTTTTGGGGCGTCCTTTTTTCTTTCCGGCTGTCAGCGTCTGATGCCCCTGAATGCGGCTGCGATTGTGTGAAAGCGGAACCCGGCTGCGGCAGCCTGGATATGAAATGCCCGCAAAGGATGGTGCAGTTCAAAGATTTGTTAACCTTAAGCAGATTTCGTTTCTTTTGAATCATGTTTGTGCTAATATATGTGGGTTGAAATTTTAGAGAGAAGACGAAAAGAACTGAGGAAAAGACGAAAGATGGAAAAGTTCAAGAAGAGCTGGAATTTCCACGGACGCACGATTACCGTGGAAAACGGCGAAATTGCCAAACAGGCAGGCGGA
>JAILCN010000012.1 GCA_024680365.1 Solobacterium sp. | reverse complement strand
TTCCGGATCATGTAATGTATCTTCCGTACAGTACAGCAGTGCACTGTCACAGATCAGAAGATCTTCCTGATCTTTCGTGTCGATCAGCCGGAAGCCCGCATTATGAAATACCTGCCCGTACACAGGCAGGTCATCATATGCCCTGTCACTGATCACAAACATCGTCTTCATGCGCATGACCATATTTTACCCAATGCATTGTATTCTGTCTTCAAATATGTTACTCTCTGACTGGGAATGAGGTCTCCCGGGAGTGATCCGAACCGCTGACACAGCTGATGACTTCTGTATGTTTTTAAGCATGCAGGAATCATCAGCTTTTTGATTCACTGCATCAGGGAGGTAATATATGTTATTCAGTTTCGCAATCATTCTTCTTGCCGGTCTGGCGGCCGGATATCTCTTTGAACAGATCAGACTGCCTGCGTTAATGGGCATGCTGCTGGCAGGGATCCTGATCGGACCATACTGCATGAATCTGATCGGTGATGCTGTCCTGAACATTTCTTCAGATCTGCGCAGGATCGCACTCATCATCATTCTTCTGCGGGCGGGCTTCGGACTGAAGATGGAAGACCTGAAGAAAAACGGCAGACCTGCCCTGCTGATGTGTTTTGTCCCGGCAGTCTGTGAGATCTTTGGCATGTATCTTCTGGCTCCATATTTCTTCGGTCTGTCCAAAACAGATGCACTGCTTCTGGGAAGTGTGATCGCGGCGGTTTCCCCTGCTGTCATCGTTCCGCATATGATTCAGATCATGGAAGAAAAATACGGCACAAAGGAAGGCATTCCCCAGATGGTGCTGGCAGGAGCTTCTGCCGATGATATCTTTGTCATTGTTCTGTTCTCTTCCTTCCTCACACTCGCCCAGACAGGCACAGTAGAACTCTCAGCATTCCTGCGTATCCCGACTTCCATCGTTTCAGGGATTGCAGCAGGCATCCTGTGCGGATGGGTCCTGTCATGGTTCTTTCAGACATTTACTGTCTCAACCGCAAAGAAAGTAATGATCTTCTTCAGCGCTGCTTTCCTTCTGTATTCGGCTGAAGATCTGTTTACCGGAACCTTTGGATTTTCCGGTCTGATCGCGGTGATCGCGGCAGGAATGGTATATGCCGCAAAGCTGCCCGGGCAGGCTGTGGAAGTATCCTCCGCATTCTCACATCTGTGGAGTGCGGCGCAGATCTTCCTCTTTGTGCTGATCGGTGCGGCTGTGGATATCCGCTATGCCGCAGCTGCCGGAGGAAAAGCGGTTCTGCTCATTGCGCTTGTTCTTCTGTTCCGCTCTTTCGGCGTTCTGCTCAGCACAGCCGGAACAAAACTTACAAAGAAAGAACGTCTGTTCTGCGTCATCGCCTACCTTCCCAAAGCGACCGTGCAGGCAGCCATCGGTGCAGTTCCGCTGTCTATGGGCATTGCCTGCGGAAACACGATCCTGACGATCGCAGTGGTATCCATTCTCGTTACTGCGCCTCTGGGAGCATTCCTCATTGATCTCACCTATAAAAAACTGCTGATAAAAGAATAGAGAGACTGTCACAGCCTCTCTGACTTAATTCATCAATTCCTTTTTTTGACCTGATCAGCAACCGTCTTGATCCGCTGCAGATCTTCTTCTCTTAATGCTTCATCTGCTTTGTATTCAGCATCGATTCCCATTCGGATATTGTAATACCCGTCATTGTCATTAAATGTGATGACAAAGTACGGTTTATATGGCTCTGCTTTTTCTGCAGAATACATCTGAATCGTCAGACCATCCCATTTCGTTTCTTTCAGGAATGTATAATCCGATTCCTTCGGTACGGATGCAAAGGATTTCCTGCTGAGGCGGACCGCCACATCATCAACCGACGGATCTTTCATTCCGACGCCATAGCAGTAGATCTCTGAACCATCCGCAGCCTTTTCTGTGCTTCTTGAGAAATGTTCAGGAAAACTGCTTATGTCTGTATTGAACTGTTTGTCAATCGTTTCCGGTGAAGGACAGTCCGTTTTGCCTGGTGCTGTACCGGCAGAGATCAGATATGCACATAACAATACAAATGCGATCCCGCATACCAATAAGATTATTTTTGAATATTTTTTAGTCATTGATCCACGATCCTCCATTCCTTACAGGCCTGCAAAATCATAAACGCCGTTGTTTTTTTATCATTATAGTATAAAAAAAACAGACAATCTCTTATTCCAAAAGAAAAATGTTTTTCCATCTGTTCTGAGCAGTTCCGCATACATGAAGACCTGTAAACAGCATATGCGCAGGTTTTCCTGCGCATATACTTTTATGATTTTGATATTGAATTTTGATTTCAGATCCCGTCCCATGGTCTTGCGCCGTCAGGTCTGGAGAAGAACCAGCCTTTTCCGCTTCTGTTCCTGTTCACTGTTTCATCTGAGCCGGTGATGCCTGTCTTTTTCAATACCAGGCTTATGACGGTAAAGATCAGGACCAGCGGGATCACCGCAAAGAAGAATGCCAGAACAACTCGCCACCGGCTTCCGTAAGGAATCAGAGACAGCGGCCACGGGAAATCATAGGGACCCGGTCCTGTGACTTCTTCAATATGCGCATAGCCGTTTGGAAAGGACAGTGTGACGCTTCCTTTTGTGCCTTCCCAGCGGTACAGACCTCTGCTTTCCGCAGTCTTATCCAGAACAGGATCGCCCCATTCCGCTGTGATTTCTTCTTTTGTATATTGCGAGACAGTTCCTTCTGTCCATCCTGCTCCTTTTGAAACAACTTTGTTTATGGAAGGAAGCCGGGAAGAGCACGCTGAAAGCATGACTGTCATGATAAAGAGTATTGCCATCAGTTTTCTCATCATCATACCTCCTAAAGGCAGTTCCTTCTGCCTTTTCACTTTCAGAATAATGCATTCCTTCCGGAAGTCACGGGCGCCTCATGCACATCTGCGGGCATCTTTCACACCGCCGCAAGATAGATCACAAGCGTACTGCCGCAGTAGAACAGGATCGCAAGACCAAGAACATAAATGAACGGCGGCATTCCGTGTTTCCATGCTGCGTGCAGCGCGATCAGAATGCCCGGTACGCCCAGAGGTCCCATCAGATACGCCATGAAGAACAGACCGACCACGATCATCATCTCGTAGTAGTCATACTGTTCCTGGGACAGGTGCCGCTGCCGGTCTGCTTTATTTCCCAGCAGTTCATCCGCTGTTGTTTCAAACAGTTCTGCCAGCTTTTGGATCTGCAGGATATCCGGGCTTCCCTTGTCACGTTCCCATTTGGAAACCGTTCCTCTGTCCACAAACAGCGCATCGGCCACATTCAGCTGTGTAAGATGCAGCTCTTTTCTCTTTTCTTTGATCACTGTACTGATCTGTTTCATTGTCATCACCCGAGTATATTCAGAAATGCCCATGTCACATCAAAGACATCCACAAGAAAACGTCCCAGACAGAACAGGGAAACAAGTAATTCACTGATCAGGACAGAATGCGGAATTCTGTTTCTGATCGTCAAAGCCCATGGATACAGCAGCAGAAAGAAGCCATACGGACGCAGGATCATTGCGGCGATGCATACGATGATGATCCGGATCCACAGATTGAACTGACGTATTTCATCAACTGTTTTCACCGGAGGCCTGCGGTTCTCATCTGATTCGGCTTTTTCGCCGGTGATCAGCTCATCAAGTGTCACATGAAAGACACTGCTCAGTCTGCATGCCTGTTCCGGAAGCGGAAGACTCTTCCCGGTTTCCCATCTGGATACAGTCGTCCTGTCTTCTCCCGTCTTTGCGGCAAGCTCATCCTGTGTCATGCCGTTCTGTTCCCGCAGCTGTCTGATATTTGTGCCGATTGGATACATATCTTTTCCTTTTCTGCTTTCATCATACCGAATTTCTGCCACTGTTGAAGAGCGAAACGTGCACATTTGCGGGCCTTCCGCTCTCACCTCGTGTGATTTTCTTCTCTGAACTGTTCAGATCCGCAAAAAGAAAACAGATACAGCGCGTATCTGTCATTCCTCTTCTTTCAGATATTCTTTATATTCCCGGATGATCTGATAGAGATCTTCCAGGATGTCTGTCTGGGACAGACTGTTTTTGAATCTTGCGGCATAGGGCATGCCGGCCAGATACCAGGGCGCCATGGTGCGCATCATGCGCATGCCGACCTTTTCGCCTTCGTAGGCACACAGCTTTTCCGCGTAATCCTTCAACATTGCCAGGCGTTCTTCATATGTTGGCATCAGCCATTCTTCATTGTTGAAGGATGCGTTGAGCTCCTGCAGGAAGTATGGTCTGCCAAGCAGTCCCCGGCCGATCATGATGCCGTCACATCCCGTTTCCGCAAACATGCGCTTCGCGTCTTCCGGTGTTTTCACGTCACCGTTGCCGATGACGGGAACGGACACTGCTTCTTTCACCATCCGGATGTATTCGTTATTGCTGGAACCGGAATACATCTGTGACCGTGTTCTGCCGTGTACCGCAATGGCTGAGACGCCTGCCTTCTCCGCTGCCTGGGCGATTTCCACGCAGGTAATGTGCTGCATGTCCCAGCCGGCCCGTATTTTGACAGTGACAGGTCTGTCTGTGTTGTCTCTGACAGCTTTGATGATGTCATAGGCTTTCTGCGGATCCTGCATCAGGTAACTGCCGGAATGAGCCTTGATCACCTTCTGCACCGGGCATCCCATGTTGATATCGATGATATCGCATGTGGTATTGTCTGTCAGATAACGTGACGCTTCTCCCATCGTTTCCGGATCGCTTCCGAACAGCTGCAGGGCAACCGGATGCTCATCGGGAAACACAGCGCACATATCGAACGTCTTTCTGTTCTGATAATGCAGCGCCTTGTCCGAGATCATCTCACTGACGCAAAGACCTGCCCCTGCCTCATGACACAGTCTTCGGTAGACCGGATTGGAAATGCCGGCAAGCGGCGCAGCGATGAACGGTGATGTCAGTTCAAGATCACCGATCTTCATTCTGTTCCTCCAGGATCTCTTTCAGCTCATCCGTCGTGAATGAGTAGAAGGTATTGCAGTACTGACAGTGCAGTTCAGCACCTTTGCCGTCACGGATCATTTCTTCCAGATCTGCTTTTTTCAGCACCGCCAGCGCTCCTCTGACTGTCTTTCTGGAACAGCGGCAGTGGAAGCGCACATCCTTGGATGCCTGTATTTCAGCGTCCGGGAAATAGGTACGGATGATATCTCTGAGATCCAGACCGGAATCGATCAGTTCAGAGACAGGCTTCTGTGTTGCGGCGATATTTTCGCAGTATTCGATCGCTTCTTCGGAAGCGTTTGGCATCAGCTGGTAGATCAGTCCGCCGGCCGCTCTGACATGGCCTTCCGGGGCCACCAGAACGCCAACGCCGACCACTGAGGGCGTCTGTTCAGAGATCGCGAAGTAGTAGGTAAAGTCATCGCCGATCTCACCGGTGCGCAGTTCCGTCACGCCGCGGAACGGTTCCTTGAGTCCCATGTCTCTTGTGACCGTCAGGGTGCCTTTGTTTCCGACTGCCGCACCGACTGCCAGATGGCCGTCTTCCCTTACCATATACAGATTGGGATCACCGATAAAGCCTCTGACATCCCCGTTGCCGTACGCCTGCACGATGATCGTGCCCGCCGGACCGCCGCCGTTGATCACAGCTGTGATGCGTTCTTCTTCATTCTTCAGGTCGCTTGCCATAATGGCAGTGCATGTCATGACTCTGCCCAGTGCCGCCGCGCTTGTCGGCATGCAGTGATGGGCAGTTCTGGCGTCATCACACATCTTTGTTGTTCTTGCGGCATGAATGCGGATCTGTCCGTTCAGTGCCTGGGCAATTACGATTTCGTCGTTCATTTGATCATTCTCCTGATGAGGCGTTCGTTCATGCGTCTCATCTTTTTCTCGTCGATCTTGATGATCTTCCGGTCGGCTGTGAAGATGCCGTTGCATTCATCTTCAATGTCGCTGACCTGGGTATAGATGCATCCGGAGAGTCCTTTCCGGATATTGTTCAGGATCATCTTTTCATACAGTTTGTTGATGGCGTCATCCAGCGCCAGCTTGTCTGTGAACTTCTTATAGCCGTACAGCTTTTCCGCTTCACTGTGGCCCCATTCCAGATAGGCATAGCCGCCGAATTCCGACAGGATCAGGATCCTGTTCAGCTTGTCTTTCCTTGCCCGGAACGGGAAGAAATAATCATGGATGCTGAGGAAATCCCCGGCTCCCATATCAAACCATCCGCTCGTGCTGTCGATCAGACGGGTGCTGTCATAGTTTCGGATACGCGCAGTGACTTTTTCGCTGTCAAACTGTCCCCATCCCTCATTGAACGGGCACCAGGAGAACAGCGAAACACTGTTGTATAAATTGTCCAGCATGCCGTCAAGCTCCGCATAGTACTGCTTCTTCGCAGCCTTGGTCGTTCTGCCAAGACGCGGGTTGTGATGGTCATCATGGGTCCGAAAGCCAAGGGTCGGCCAGAAGGTCTGATAGCTGTAATCGTATTCACCGCCGCTCGGCATGTCCTGCATGACAAGGATGCCGAGTCTGTCGCAGTGGTAATACCATCTGCGGCATTCCACCTTGACGTGCTTGCGGATCATGTTGAAGCCCATGTCTTTGATCTTTTTCAGTTCCCAGATCATCGCTTCGTCGCTTGGATATGTCATGCCGCTGTCGGAGGTATAGCCCTGATCCAGCAGTCCGCTGAAGAACAGCGGACGGTTGTTCAGACAGAACCGTCTGACACCTTCCGCGTCGTGGCCGACGGAGAAGCGGCGCATGCCGAAATAGCTTTTGATCACATCGTCTTCAGTCTGAATATACAGGTCGTACAGGAACGGATCATCCGGCGTCCAGGGATGAATGTCGGGGATCGGCGCTGTATAGTGCCTGTCACTTGTCAGACCTCTGTGCACGACTTCGCCGGCTGCTCCGATGGTGATCGCTGCCTGCGAGAAGTTCCCGGCCAGATCGATGTGCACCTGTCCGGCGTCATAGTCGGGCGTGATCTTGATATCCTGCACCGCGTGTTCCGGGCAGTCTTCCAGCCAGACGGTCTGCCAGATGCCGGAGGTCGGCGTATACCACATGCCGCCGTGTTCCAGCTTCTGTTTGCCGAAGGCGCAGTCTGATTCATTCGTGCTGTCCGTGCAGCGCACCATCAGGGAATTCTGATATTTGACAGTGCTGGACACATCAAAGGAGAACGGGATATAGCCGCCGGTATGGGTGCCGATCTCAATGCCGTTCATATAGACGGTGCAGATCTGATCGACCGCTTCAAAGTTCAGCCATGTGTGCATGATCGAAGGCTGGTAGGCAAACTGCTTGCGGTACCATAATGCCTGATCAGGCTTCAGGATCTCGGGAGCGCCGGAAAGCGGGGTGCCCGGGGAAAACGGGACGTTGATCTTTTTCCACTTATCGGAACCAGGAGAAGCATTTAAAGCGGTGATCTGGTATTCCCATACACCGTTGAGATTTGTATAGCTGTCTCTCTGCATCCACATCCGGGGATATTCCTGCAGAGGCGCTTTTAAGTCAGTCTTTGATCCGAATTCACTGTTCAATGCCATAGACACCTCTCATGTTCCTCATTCTAGCACAGATCATCCCGTTTCGAGACAATACGGAGGCCGGCTTCTGCCGAAGTGATCATACAGGCGTGCAGAAAGGCGGACGCGGAAACGACCGACCGGAAGAAATTGCTGTTTCCTTCAATGCCCGGGACCCTGCCGGTCCTGTATCCGTAGTAAACGGTGATCAGAAAGGAAACTGCCGTCATGATGCGGAAGATGATCCGCACATTCCATTTGTGTCTGAGAAACAGCAGACACAGCGGAATACAGACAGCGATCGCCGCAGCTGCGATCATCTTCATGCCGAAGCGGAAATCTGCCGCGATCATCGCCTGCAGGAGCACGATGCTGACAGCGATGCCGAGGATCACCCCTGCCGCAATGCCTGTAAACATGTATCTGTTTCTGTCCATTCTGCCTTACCTCTGAAAAAGGACTGAATACTCAGCCCTCTGTTACTGCTGCCGGTTCGCTGACTTTGAAGTCGTCTGCGATCGATTCGCCGCTGATGACCTTCTGGATCTGTTCAGCCGTCAGTGTTTCATGTTCGATCAGTGCCGCAGCGATCGCTTCGAGCTGAGCGCTGTGCTCACTGATGATAGATCTTGCCTTTTCACGGCATTCATTGATGATCTTGCGTACTTCCTGATCGATCTCATACGCAACTTCACCGGATACGTTATTCGGCGAGTTGTAGTCTCTTCCCAGGAAGACGTTCTGCGATCCGCTGTTGTACTTGATCGGACCGAGATCGCTCATGCCGTACAGGGTGACCATATCCTTCGCGATATTGGTTGCCCTCTCGATATCGTTGGACGCTCCGGTCGTGACATCGTCGAAGAACATTTCTTCCGCAACACGGCCGCCCATGAAGGACGTGATGGTTGCCATCAGATCGTTCTTTGTATCGAGCATCTTGTCTTCTTCCGGGGTCATCAGGTTGTAGCCGCCTGCCTGGCCGCGGGGAATGATCGTGACTTTCTGAACGACCTGCGCATGTTCCAGGAACAGACCGACGATCGCATGTCCGCTTTCATGGTAGGCGATCAGCTTCTTGGTCTTTTCATCATAGACGCGGCTGACTTTCGCCGGCCCCATCATGACGCGGTCGATCGCTTCATCGATATGCTTCATGCGGATCTCTTCCGCGTTGTCACGGACTGCCATGATGGCTGCTTCGTTGAGAACGTTCTCCAGATCCGCGCCGGAGAATCCGGGCGTCCGCTTGGCCAGCGCGCCGAGGTCGATATCATTCGCGAAATGCTTGTTTCTCGAATGGACGCGGAGGATCGCTTCTCTTCCCTTTCGATCAGGAAGCGCGACTGTGATCTGTCTGTCGAAACGGCCTGCTCTTAACAGCGCCGGGTCAAGGACGTCAGGACGGTTGGTTGCCGCGATGACGACAACGCCGGTGTTTTCTTCCATGCCGTCCATTTCAACAAGCAGCTGGTTCAGTGTCTGTTCACGTTCGTCATGACCGCCGCCGAAGCCGGCACCTCTCTGCCGTCCGACTGCGTCGATCTCATCAATGAATATAATGCACGGAGCTGTCTGCAGCGCCTTGCGGAACATGTCACGGACACGTGACGCGCCGACGCCGACAAACATCTCGACGAAATCCGAACCGGAGATGCTGTAGAACGGAACATTGGCTTCACCTGCCACTGCTTTGGCAAGCAGCGTCTTACCGGTACCGGGGTGTCCCGCCAGCAGGATGCCCTTCGGGATACGGGCGCCCATCTTCTCATATTTCTTCGGATATTTCAGATATTCGATGATCTCTGCCATCTCCTGCTTTTCTTCATCACAGCCGGCGACATCGGTGAAGCGGACACGGATCTTTCCTTCCAGTCTCGCTCTTGATTTGGAGAATTCAAACGCCCGGTTGTTGGCACTGCCGGCACCGTTCATCCGGTTGATCATCCAGATGCCGAGTCCCAGCATCATCAGGAACGGGATCAGTGATACCAGCGTATCCAGGAACACGTTGGACGCGTCTGAATCGGCGATGGAAAGCTTGGATCCTTTCAGATCCTTCAGCAGTCCGCTGATTTCCTCATCGGTTGTCGGTACTGTTGAAGTGAAGGTGATCTTCTGATCTTTTGCGTCTTTATAAACGCCTTTGACGGTCGTGATGTTGCGGCCGATCGAAAGCGCGCTTTCGGTGATGTTTTCTTCACTGATGACCGTATGCATTTCCTGATAGGAAAGCTGCTTGACGGCGGATGTGCTGTTCATGGAGAACAGGCTCATGACCGCAACCAGCACAATGACATACGGCAGAAAATTTACAAGTCTGTTTCTCTGCATTCATTCAACTCCTTACTGATAACATTCGTCTTTCAGAACGCCGACATACGGCAGGCATCTGTATCTCTGATTGAAATCCAGACCGAATCCGACGACGAATTCATTTTCTACTTCAAAGCCGATATAGTCGCCTTTGACTTCAACAGTGCGGCGGCTCGGCTTGTTCAGCAGTGTAACGATCTTTACACTGGCAGCGCCTCTGTGCTTGAACAGCTTGACGACAGTGTCCAGTGTTTTTCCTGTGTCGATAATATCTTCAACGATCAGAAGGTCCATGTCCTTGACCGAAGTATCGAGGTCCTTCACGATGCGGATATCGCCGACTGACTCTGTTCCCTGATAGCTTGTGACATCCATAAAGTCAAACTGGCAGTCCAGGTCAATGTGACGGATCAGTTCTCCCATAAACGGTACAGAGCCTCTCAGAAGTGCGATGATCAGCGGTGATTTGTTCTCTTTCCGGTAATCCTCGGTGATCTGTTTACCGAGTTCTTCAGATCTAGCAATGATCTGTTCTTTTGTAACAAGAACTTTCTTGATATCTTTTTCTTCCCACATAGTTGTCAGCTCCTAACCTAAATATTGTAGCACATCGATATCGGGACTCATAGAGAAATGATATACGTCACAGCCCAGTCCCGGCACCAGAATCACTGTTCCTTTGCTGTTTACAACGATGGGCCAGAGAGGTCTTTGATACAGGGGAATATGGCGGTCGATGAAAAAGCGGTGCACGCTTTTCGTACCGAAGCGCATCCGGATCCTGTCGCCGTCTTCAAAGGAACGGATGGTGACAGGATAATCCTCTTTCTGCAGCGTCAGGGCATTGACGCCCGGACTGCCTGACGAGATGTGAAAATACGGGGATACGGCATTGCGCAGCTGTTCTTCGGTTTCATAGACATATCGGTACGGCTGTGCCGCTTCCCGCAGGAAAAATGTTCCGTTCTCCTGTACGATCTGTTTCTCTTTTGCCGGAATGATGAAGTCATCTTTCTTCCGCAGGATCTCATCGATCTCACAGAGATGTGCTTTTGACCATTTCTCATTGCCAAGCAGATCTCTGAGCAGCGCCAGACGGTCATCTTCACCAAGTTCCCGGTAGCTGCTGAGCTGCACGCGTTCTTCCCGGATGTAGGTATGGACACGGCATCTTCTTTCCTGAAGCACCGCGTTTTCTTTCCGGATCTCCTGCAGGATCATGTCCCGCTCAAAGCGGCTCATGGGTTCGACTTCCTGATGACGGATGCGGTTGCGGGTATAGAGATCCTCCGCGTTGGTGGAATCAATAAAGTACCGGACTCCGTTGTCGTCACAGTATTTCTGCAGTTCTTGTTTTGTATAGTGAAGCAGCGGTCTTCTGACGCGGATCCCCTGATAGATCATGTCTTCTTTCAGGCCGTAGTATTCCGGGATCAGATTCTTTTCCTTCTGCATGATGTAGGTCTCGATCAGATCGTCTTCCTGGTGGGCGATCATTACCCCTTCGTAATTGTTCTCACGGACGGTCTGTACGAAAAAGTCATATCTGTGCTTGCGGGCAGCCGCTTCAAAATTGCCAGCATGAACAAACGGCTCATTGCGGACAAAGAGCGGGATCTGCTTTTCAGCGCAGTACGCGCGCAGATACGCTTCTTCCTCTTCCGCTTCCGGCCGGTGATGATAGTTGACATGCGCAGCCGCACAGGAAATGCCCTTCTTCCAGCTCATGTCAAGAAGGGCCATGGAATCCGGACCGGCGGAAACAGCGATCAGCCATGTTCTGCGTTCTTTCTGCATACAGACATCTTACCACGCTCAGACCCGGATCAGTTCGCGCAGACGCTTTTTGACCTGCAGAAAGAGCGTTCCGCTGACCGGGATATGCGCCGTGATGCGGATCACCCGGGCGGTATTGATGAATTTCATGTCATTGAGGAACAGCACGGACGGCTTGTTGAGACCTTCAATATCACCCAGGCGCATCAGATGACGTTTGCCGTTCGGGTTGTCTTTGGGATCGTACGCTCTCTGGTATGTCGCGGCATTGCTGGTCATGGGAATGATCAGCGCCTTCTTCATGCACAGGGCAAGCACAAGACCGAAGTGCTGATAGCCTGCTTCATTGAGATAAGCCTGGCCATAGTCCAGAAAGCAGATGTCTCCCGGCTGTACCGTAAAGCCAAGGTCTTCCGAGGAACGGCAGCGGCAGCGGATCATCCAGTTCGCCTCTGAGATCAGATTGTTCGGGATCTGATCGGGCATGAACGCTTCGTATACTCCTGTTCTTGAGCGGATATAATCATTCCAGATCTGTTCGTTTTTCATATGATTCAAAACTCTCCTTCACCTGACATATTTGCCGCAAGGAAGGTTTTTCATCAGAATTCATAAAAAAAACTCCTCCGGACCTTCCGGAAGAGTGTGTTACGGTTTCCCTTTCTCTGTTTCTCTGACGATATACAGAGGTCTCTTTTTGACTTCGATATATGTTTTCGCAAGATATTCGCCGATGATGCCCGTGCAGAACAGCTGGATGCCGCTGCAGAACAAAACGATACAGACAAGGCTCGGCCAGCCGGCGACCGGATCGCCGAAGAGAAGCTTGCGGACAATGATGAACAGGATGCCGATGATCGAAAGCAGGAAGAAGATCATGCCGAACCAGGCAGCGATCTCCAGCGGCTTGACCGTGAAGCCGACGATGCCGTCGATCGCGTAATAGGACAGCGCCTTGAATGACCACTTGGTCTTTCCGGCCGCCCGGTTCACGTTTTCATACGGCAGCCATTTCGTGTGGAAGCCGACCCAGGAGAAGATGCCTTTGGAGAAGCGGTTGTATTCGCTCAGCTCCAGAACAGCGTCTTTCATCTGTCTCGTCATCATCCGGAAATCTCTGGCGCCTTCCTCGATCTTCGTCGAAGCGGAATGGTTGATCAGCTTGTAGAACTTTGACGCGAACCAGCTGCGTACCGCCGGTTCTCCCTTGCGGTCGCTTCTTCTGGCAGCCGCGCAGTCATAGCCTTCTTCCAGAAGCGCGTCGAGCATCTTCGGAAGAAAGGAAGGCGGATCCTGCAGGTCAGCGTCCATGATCACGACAAAGTCGCCTTCCGACGCCTGCAGTCCGGCATACATCGCAGCTTCCTTGCCGAAGTTGCGGCTGAAGGAAATAAAGCGCACAAAAGGATCCTTCTCATGAAACTCTTTGAGCAGCTTCAGCGTATTGTCTTTGGATCCGTCGTCCACAAAGATAAACGAGGATTCAATGTCTTTTTCTTTTCTGATCTCTGCAAGAACTTTGCCGCATTCCGCATAGAACAGCGGCAGAACTTCTTCTTCATTGTGACATGGTACGATAATATCCAGCCGCATGTTCTCTCTCCTTCTTTCAGCGGTAAACAATGGCAAGCAGGAACGAACCGCACAGATAGCCAAGCGCCATCGCCATCATAAAGTACAGCACCTGCGCCTGGGCGGTATGTCCCGGTTTCAGCATTTTTTCATATTGCACAGCGCCGAGTGCCCAAAAGGCTGCCGCGAAGCAGCCGACATAGACAAAGGCATTGACAAGAAAGGTCGTGAGATCCATTACTTCGTTCCGAAGATCCTGTCTCCCGCGTCACCGAGACCCGGTACGATGTAGCCGATCTCATTGAGCTTTTCATCCAGAGCAGCGAGATAGACATCAACATCCGGATGCTTTTCAGTAACAGCCTTGACGCCTTCCGGTGCGCCGACGAGGCAGATCAGCTTGATGTTCTTCGCACCGCGCTCTTTGATCAGGGAGATCGCATCGCATGCGCTTCCGCCTGTTGCCAGCATCGGGTCAACGATCATGACGATCGCTTCGTCCAGATTCTTCGGGAACTTTGCGAAGTATTCGTGCGGTTCCAGTGTTTCTTCATCACGGTACATGCCGATGAAGCCGACTTTCGCTGTCGGAACCAGTCTGCGGATGCCGTCCAGCAGTCCGATGCCCGCGCGCAGGATCGGAACGATGACAACTTCCTTGGACAGTTCATAACCGGTTGTCGCACCCATCGGTGTTTCGATATTGATCGGTCTGACCGGCAGGTCACGGCAGATCTCGTATGCCATCAGTTCAGCGATCTCATCGAGATTCTCACGGAAATCCTTTGTTCCGGTTTCCTTTTTCCGCATCAGTGTCAGCTTATGAGTGATCAGCGGATGATCCAGTACTTCTAACATTTTCTTTTCTCCTCCATGAATTCTTCCTGTTAATGATATGCCAAATCATGGATTCCTTGCAAGATTTGGTATAATGGAAAACATGAAGATCCTGATTGCGCCCCTGATCACAAGAGAAAAAGCGGATGCCCAGTTTTATCTGACCCGGAATCTGATCGATCTTTTTCTGACGAACGGACACTCCTGCCTTGTCAGCGCGGATACCGCCAACGGCTTCCGCAACGCGTCCCTGTATCCGATGCCGAAGCTCAGAAGTCTCCTGCTTGCGTCAAAAGGCCGCAGCTATGAAGAATGGCTGTATGCCTGCGGAGCAGGCAAGGAAGACTGGATCGCAACGGATACCGACAGCCTGCTGGGAGCAGCTGATGAATATCAGCCGGATGTGATCCTGACAATGGACCGCGTCTCGGCTCTGATCGCGGCAAGAGTGCGCAACATCCCCTGCTGCGCGTTTGTCAACAGCGCTGTGTTCCGCAGCACATCATTCCCGATCAGGGCAATGAAAGGGACTAATGCTGTTCTCTCCAGATATCATCTGGAACAGGAATTCAGCATGAAGGACGTATACCGCAGAAGCACATACAGGATCGCGTTCGGGCCAAGAGAGCTGCAGCCCTTCCCCGATGAGTCAGAGATCACCCGGATCGGTACTGCCGCCCTGCGTCAGAAGCAGCCGGAGAAAACAAACCGGGTCGTCATCTACCTCTCCGAAGCAGGAAAGCCTGCCTGGTCGCTGCACAAGATCATCCGGGAAGCGTTTCTCGGTGCGCCTTACGCGGTCTATGCCTGGTATCCGGGAGTACATCCGGAAAAGGAAGCAAACCTGCACTTCATTGAGCGTCCGCGGGCGGAGCTGATCGCCGGTTCTGCTGTCTGCATTCACAGCGGCAACTATTATCTGTCCAATCACTGCGCGACGTACGGCATTCCCCAGCTTGTCATCTGCGACCGGTCCTATCCGCGTCTGTACTGCGGACAGAACGTCCAGCGCAGCGGCTGCGGGATCTGGCTGTATGAAGATGAGCTTTCCATGTCCTCCCTGTATGAAGCATACCGCCGTCTGTTAGCGGATGACGGACTGCCGGACAGAGTGCAGGACATACAGAAAAAGATCACCGGACTCGGCGATCTTTCGGAACTGCTGAAATTGTTCTGAATCCCTGCGGGGATTCTTTTTTTAAATGAGCTTCAGGTATTTGAATGCGTTGTACAGGCCGTTGTCGTTGACGTCTGTCGTGACATAGTCCGCAGCTTCCTTGATCTCCGGTCCGCCGTTGCCCATCGCGACATTGAATGCGCAGAGCTCGAACATGGACAGGTCGATCTTGGCATCGCCGAACGAGATCGTGTCTTTCTGATCAGCGTGCAGATAGTCCAGCAGGACTTCGATCGCGTGCTTCTTGGTGATGCCGGCCGGGCCGAGGTCACCGAACAGCGCCAGCTCCCCCTTGCCGCCCCATGTGTTGGCGATCAGTTCCGGGAATTCCGTTTTGGAATCCAGGTGATCCTGATAGCTGCTCAGAATGAAGCTGATCTTGTTGACGTCTTCGCGGTACAGGTCTTCGCCCTGCAGATGAATGAAGCTGTTGACGAAACCGGAAGCGGAAGCTTCTGCCTTGGCAAGATCCGCGCCTTTGCCGGTCGCGTACTTGATCATTGTGGCAGGTCCCTGTTCCAGCATGTAGTCGTTGCAGTACATGCCGGAGTTGGCTTCCAGATAGAAACCGAGATGTCTGTCGTTGCACCAGTCAACGATGTGCTTGACTTCTTCTTTTGTCAGTCCCTGGTGCATGACAACGACGCCGTTGTCTTCCACATACGCGCCGTTTCCGCCGATCATGCCGTCAAGATCTGGAAGATCTCTCTGTTCGATCTCAGCTTTGGAACAGCCGGTGCAGATATACACTTTGTGGCCGTTCTTTCTGGCCTCATCAATTGCCTGCTTTGCGGAAGCAGGTGTTTTTGTTTCATAGTCGATCAGTGTTCCGTCGACATCAAGAAATACGATTTTGCTCATAAAAGTCTCCTTCTGCAGTCATTATACTTCAAAAGGATAACGGTCTGTAAGAGCGATCACTTCGTTTCTGATCCTATCCTTCAGATCAGCATCGTCTTTGTTCTTCAGAACTTCCGCGATCCATTTTCCGACCTGACGGAATTCGTCTTCCCTGAATCCTCTTGTCGTCATTGCGGCTGTACCGAGACGGAGGCCGGATGTGATGTTTGCTTTCTGCTCATCGAACGGGATCGCGTTCTTGTTGGCAGTGATATTGACATCGTCCAGCGCTTCTTCGGCATCTTTGCCGGTGATACCCATGGACATTGTATCAACGAGGATCAGATGGTTGTCAGTGCCGCCGGAAACAAGGCGGAAGCCTTCTTCTTTCAGCGTATTCGCGAGCACCTGGCAGTTGTCCATCAGCTGACGGATATACTGTTTGTATTCCGGCTGCATGGCTTCATACAGGCAGACTGCCTTGGCAGCGACGATGTGGCAGAGAGGTCCGCCCTGGATGCCCGGGAAGATCGCCTTGTCAACAGCCTTGGCATATTCACTCCGGCACAGGATCATGCCGCCGCGCGGTCCGCGCAGTGTCTTGTGTGTCGTTGTCGTGACGAAGTCAGCATAAGGAACCGGGTTCATGTGATATCCGGCTGCGACCAGTCCGGCAATGTGCGCCATGTCGACCATCAGCATTGCGCCGGCATCGTCAGCGATCCTTCTGAATTCCTTGAAATCGATCTCTCTTGCGTAAGCGGAAGCTCCGGCAACGATCAGCTTCGGACGCAGTTCGCAGGCTGCCTTGTGCAGTGCGTCATAGTCGATGCATTCAGTCTCTCTGGAAACGCCGTAGGAATAGAAGTCATACAGTTTTCCGGAGAAGGAGACCTTGGCGCCGTGGGTCAGATGTCCGCCCGCTGCCAGATCCATGCCGAGTACCTTGTCGCCCGGCTTCAGGACGCTGAAATAGACGCCCATGTTGGCCTGGCTGCCGCTGTGGGGCTGAACGTTGGCATGGTCGGCGCCGAACAGTTCACAAGCCCGTGTTCTTGCCAGTTCTTCTACGCCGTCTACATTGACGCAGCCGCCGTAGTAACGTTTGCCCGGATATCCTTCCGCGTATTTGTTAGTCAGGATGGACCCTGCCATTTCCCTGACTTCTTTTGAACAGTAGTTTTCAGATGCGATCAGTTCGATGTTGTTCTGCTGGCGTTTTGCTTCTTTGTTGATCAGTGCTTCAAGCTGCTTGTCGTGCATAAGTAAGTCTCCTCCTCCAGGGCTTTCTCGATATCTTCCATTGTGACAGGTCCCTGCCGCAGTATCGTCAGTTCTTCTCTGGTACAGTCGATGATCGTGCTGGCTTCCCCGAACTTTGTTTCTCCTTCCAGGATGCCGTCAAGGCCGGGACAGGCCGCTTCGATCTCGTCAGTTGTTTCGCAGGTCTTTTCACCGGACTGGTTGGCGCTTGTCATATACAGCGGGCAGCCGGTTTTCCGGATCAGTTCCGCGATGACCTCGTCAGGCGCCATCCTGACGGCAAGCGTGTCTCCGCCGCCGTTCACGAAGGCGGGGATCTCCTCACGCTTCTTCAGGATCAGCGTGACGGGTCCGGGCATGAACGTACGAATCAGGATCTCGCTTCTTTCGTCTGTCTCAGCAACAGAACGGATCCCTTCCGCGTCCGCGCACATCAGCGGGAAGGCCTTGGTCAGAGGTCTGTGCTTGATATCGCGCAGATGTTCCTGGGCTTCTTCTGAATCCATTCTGGCGCAGATGCCATATACCGTATCGGTCGGTACGCTGACGGCTCCGTTCCGGCGCAGGATCTCTGCGAGTTCATCAGTCTGTGACGCGTCGTATCGTTTCATAATACATGTATTATACAGAAAAGCTGTCAGATTGACAGCTTTATTTTTGTTCTGTGATTCTTCCGTCATCTTTCCAGATACTGTTTTCCGGAACGATGCCCCTGACGCAGCTGGTCGGATAGACGCGGCTGTTGCGGCCGACGACGGTTCCCGGATTGAGTACGGAGTTGCATCCGACCTCGACATGATCGCCCAGCATGGCGCCGAATTTCTTCAGTCCTGTCTCCTCGTGTTCATCGTGAATGCGGTCATGCACAACGACCAGCGTCTTGTCGCTCTTGACGTTGGACGTGACGCTGCCGGCTCCCATATGGGAATAATAGCCGAGAATGGAGTCGCCGACATAGTTGTAATGCGGCGTCTGTACGTGGTCAAACAGGATGACGTTCTTCAGTTCGCAGCTGTTGCCGACGACACAGTCAGCACCGACCAGCGCACTGCCTCTGATGAACGCGCAGTGTCTGACTTCCGTATTCGGGCCGATGATGCACGGCGCACCGAGATACGCGGACGGGAATACCTTCGCTGTCTTGTGGATCCAGACATGCTCGGATACTTCATCGTATTCATCTTTGCTGAGGGATGCTCCGAGAGCAAGGATCATGTCCTTGATTCCCTTCAGCGCTTCCCACGGATAGGTAAACTGCTCCAGATACTCTCTGGCGGCTGTATGATCCAGATCATAAAGTTCCTTAATCGTATACATAAATTTCACCTCGCTTGTGAGATCAGCGGGCTTCCGGTATTTCCTTCTGTTCGATCAGTCGGCCGGATTTGATCTCCTGTATCTCACCTGCTGTAAATTCTAACTGATTTTTATCCGGATATACAACAGCAAGTTGACTGTTGGAGAAAGACGCGCATTTGGAAGTGCCTGTGCGGCCGGTGATATGATAGCTGATCACCGACCAGGACGCGTTCTCATCCAGCTGTCTGCGGCAGAGGGCAAAGATCTGATCCGGCTTCATGCTGGTCAGGAACTGTCCTTCGATTGCTTTGAGCAGACCGTCAAAATGCACGATGACATCCGGTCCGGTCACTTTCTCAATGATCGCCTTCATCACGATCTGCTGGTGCTGGATCCTTCCGAAGTCACCGCCGGGGATCCTCTTTCTTTCCCGCACGTACATCAGGGCTTCATCCGCATTCAGCGAGATCCGTCCCTCTTCAAACTTCATGCCGTTGATCGCCGTGAATTTATACGGGTTGTCGATCTCAATGCCGTGCAGGGCAGTGATGATATTGTGGAACGTTGAGAAGTTGACCAGAATATAATGATCCACATCGGTGCCGCTGATCTCTTTCAGTCCCTTCAGCGTGTTGTTCATGCCGCTCATGCCGAGATGCGTCAGCTTGTCCATCGCGTCGTTGTAAGCAGGGTTCTTCACATAGGAGTCGCGGGGATAGTTGACCAGCAGGACCTGGTGAGTCAGCGGATTGACCGTTACAAGCATATTGACGTCCGTCCGTCCGAAATAGCTCAGATCACCGGTCTGGTCGTTGCCGGCAATGAATACCGTAAACGGCTGTTCCGTCAGCAGAGCGCTTCCGGAGGGCTCGGGGATCTCAATGACGCGTTCATAGCTGCCGATCACTTTCGTCCGTTCACTGAAGTCTTCAAACGCTTCGGTATCGGTCAGGATGCCTTCAAACGCCTGGCTCATGATCAGCACGTCGCCGTGTCCGCTCAGCAGTCTCTCTGCGGCATCTTCCGCCGTCTTCTTATCGGAGATATACACTCTCTCAGACAGCTGGCTGCGCAGCTGCTGGATGGCATATTCCTGGTTTTCCGGATCAGAATCAAACGCACTGATGAAGATCGCGTCCGCGCAGTCCTCGATCTTTTCATACGGACTGTCAGTCAGGGCATACAGATTGATCACGATCTTTGTTTCCGAAATGACCGGGAACAGTCTTTCCACGCGGTCTGTATAATACGGAAGCAGCACAGCACCGGCTGTCAGTGCGAGTGCCGTAACGATATTGATCAGCTTGACAAAGATGTTCCGCCGGGAAAAGTACAGGGTCAGGATCAGACAGAATATGGCGATCGCCAGCATGATCAGAAGCACAAGGATGCTCCAGCGGGCCGGGAATGCCGGATTCAGCATGAAACTGACAAAAAAAGCGGCTGCAGAAATCAGCACAAGCAGCCACAAAAAATACGTAGTAATATGCCTTTTTCTGTGATGTTTCTGTACACTAGTCATTGACAGGCACCAGCTTTCCGATCAGAGCAAATCTGCCGTCGTCAACTTCATAGGAGCATGTTGAGATCAGGATGATGCGGTCTTGAGGTCCGATGGTCACTTCGCTCTGGAACAGTGATTTTTCATAGAACTTATTGATATAGCCCATATAGTCCTCATCGTCCGAGAAAGTCAGCCGGATGTAGCTGGATGTGCCTGTGGTCACATAACCCGCTGCCGGCAGCATTTCATACTTTCCGTCCGGTGTGAAGATCTGAATGACCTTATGGGTCTCGTAGAATCCCGCTTCTTTGTATTTCTCGATATCCGCAAACATTGCGCCGCTGTGCATATGGTGACCATAGAGGACTGTCACCCGGTCAGTGAAATTGCGCTGGTTGCGGTAATCGACGAAGATCGTTCCGTTGCGGTTGTATTTGCCGTTCATCAGACGGCGCAGATAATACTTGTTGTTCGGTGAATAGACAAACGGATAATCGACCACGGAATCATCCAGGCGGATCCAGCCGGCGATATCCTCGTTGACCGAACGCAGATAATTCCAGTCGATCGAGACCGTCGTCATGCTTTCGCCGACGGTATCTTCATGCACCGCAGTGCGGATCTCGTCATAGCTTTCCTGGCTTTCTTTATCTTCCTGCATGCTCGCGTAGATCTTGTATCCCGAATATCCCGCTGTACACAGCGCGATGACCATAACAATATCCAGCAGCAGTGTGATGAGACGCTGCTTTACTTTTTTCTTTAATCTTCTCTTTGCCATCTGTTTACCTTTTTATACGTGTATTATACTATCCTGCTTCATCTTCTGCCGCAAGAACAAGCATCTTAAGATTTCTGAAATATGCGATTTATCCATGTTTTGCAGTTTTTTATTTTTCTTTGATTATTTAAAGAAAAATTCAGATTTCTACATATTGCATATTAGGTTTGAACGTGTATAATTTATGCTGTCATAAGCAAATTATGACATCTGAGCATGGCAGGGATCTTTCCCCGTTGTATCCTTGGCATGCATGGTGTCTGAACAGTTCCCCGTTCGACACTGAAATGGGCCGCGGTTCCCCCTCGGTCCATTCTTTTTTTTACATCATGCGCTCAGGGCGTTGACGACCATTTCTTCGTACTGTCTTGTATACAGCTCGTAGTAGTATCCTTTTCTGCGCATCAGCTCTCTGTGCTTTCCGCGCTCGATGATCTTGCCGTCCCGGACAACGAGGATCACGTCGGAATCCACAATGGTAGACAGACGGTGCGCGATCACAAACGAAGTTCTTCCTTTGATGACGGTCTGGATCGCTTCCTGGATCGCCTTTTCTGTCAGGGTATCGATGGAAGCAGTGGCTTCATCCAGCACCAGGATGCGGGGATCTGCCAGGATCGCGCGGGCAAAGGAAAGAAGCTGTTTTTCACCGGTGGAAAGCAGGTCGCCGCCTTCGCCGACTTCACTGTCGAGTCCCTTGTCCATCTTTTCCAGGACAAACTCGGCAGATACCAGTTTCAGAGCTGCCAGGATCTCTTCGTCTGTTGCGTCCGGCTTGCCGTAGCGCAGATTGTCGCGGACCGTTCCGGAGAACAGATGCGGTGTCTGCAGGACATAGCCGATATTGGAATGCAGCCAGAGCTGGGAACGTTCGCGGGCATCGCGGCCATCGATCAGCACCTGACCTTCCGTCGGTTCAAAGAACCGGCAGACCAGATTGGCCAGGGTGCTCTTGCCGGCACCGGTCTCACCGACGATCGCGACGTTGGTGCCCTGCGGAACTTTGAGATCAAAGTGCTCCAGGACCATTTCATTGCCGTCCGGATAGCGGAAGCTGACATCACGGAACTCAACGTCTCCTTCCAGAGGCTCCCAGTTTTCTTTCTTCGGGTTGAACGTGTCGCCGTACTTTTCAATAACTTCTTTCGAATCCGCAACATCTGATTCTGTCGCGAGCAGCTTCGTGAAGCGTTCGATGTTGACCTGGATCGCAATCAGAGCCGCGATCGTTTCAATGATCATCTGGATCGGTTCCATCATATTGATGGCATAGTTCATGAATACCGACAGCGTACCGATCAGGATGACGCCTTCTCTTGTCAGCATGCCGCCCTGCCAGAGGACGACAGCCAGGGCAAGCGAGCCCATCATCGTGACTGTTGCCGAGAAGACTGCGGAATAGCGGACAGCCCGCACGGAGGTTCTGTGCATGTCTGCCGTATCCCTGCGGAAGTCTTCGTTGATCGTATCTTCGATGACCAGCGTCTTGATGCTGCGGGCGCCGGTAATGCCTTCGTTGAAATTGGAAGTGATCTTGCTGTTGATCTCACGGATCCGACGGTTCAGCGTGACCAGATGCTTCTGGAAATAGGTGATCAGGATGACTGCCGCCGGCACCAGCGCGATGACATACAGCGCCAGCTTCAGATTGACGCTCAGCATGACCGCCAGCATGAACAGGATATAGGATCCGTTCCAGATCACGTCCATCATGCGCCAGGCGACCAGTTCGCCGATCTTGCCGGTGTCGCTCATCACGCGGGCATGAATATAGCCGACGTTGTTCTGGTTGAAATACGCGAATGACAGTGTCTGCAGATGGTTGAAGGAAGCATCTCGCAGATCTCTGTCGACGTCCATTTCCGTCATGCCGCACCAGTAGACACTGATGTAGTTGATCACGACATAGAAGATCAGGATCGCGAAGAACAGGAGAATAAACGGAACGACTGTATCCAGCGTCTGTTCTCCGATAAAGTGGTCGATCGCGTATTTGTTGAAGAGCGGGAAGATCGAATCGATCAGCGACGCGATGATGCCCATGATGACCATGGCGATCACGCGTTTTTTATATGGCTTGATGAACGGAAGGACCTTGGGAATGCCGAAGAACGGGAGTCTGACATTGGTATCTTTGTTTTCACTCATACTGTCCCCTCCTCGCTCTGCTGCATCTGCAGGTCATAGATCTTCCGGTAGATGCCGTTCTGTTTCAGAAGTTCGTCGTGCGTTCCTCTTTCCTTGATCTTTCCTTTGTCCATGACAAGGATCTGATCCGCGTTCATCAGCGTCGTGATGCGGTGGCCGATCAGGATCACTGTGCTTTCGGAAACATTTTCTTTCAGGGCAGCGCGGATCTTCGCATCTGTCTCCGCGTCAACCGCAGAGAGTGAATCGTCAAAGATCATGATCGGAGGCTTCCGGATCAGCATCTGGGCAATAGCAGTCCTCTGTTTCTGACCGCCGGACAGCGTCACGCCTCGTTCACCGACAAATGTCTCGTAGCCTTCCTTGAAATGGTCGATGGCTTCTTCCAGGGAAGCGATGCGGGCTGCTGCCTTGACATCAGCCATCGTCTTCTCCCGGTCGGCAATGCGGATGTTCTCATACAGGGAACGTGAGAACAGATACGGTTCCTGCAGCACCATGCCGATATTCTGCCGCAGCCAGGAAGAACGGATGTCTCTGAGATCGGTATCGCCGATCAGGATCCTGCCGCTTCCTTCCGGCAGTTCATACAGTTTGTCGAGCAGATACATCAGCGTGGATTTGCCCGATCCTGTGCCGCCTAATATGCCGACCGTTGAGCCGGCTCTGACGGTAAAGGAGATATCCCGCAGGATCTCGTGCGTACCGTTGTCATAGGTATAGGAAACATGATCAAACGTAATGTCCTGATGCAGATCAGGCGTCAGCGCGTTTTCACTGTCTTCTTCCATCTCGCTGTTCATGATGTACATCAGACGTTCAATGGAAATGCCTGCCTTGGACAGGTTGGAAATGACACGGCCAAGCATGCGGATCGGCCAGCGGATCATGTTGTTGTACTGCACGAAGGCGATGTAGTCGCCGGCAGTGATCTCACCGCTGACGCACAGCACGACGCCATAGATCATGACCGCGATCACCTGTCCGTAGGAGAACAGGTCGCCGACAGACCAGAATGCCGCCATCAGCTGCATCAGACGGATCCACATATTGGTATAGAAGTGATTCTGTTTTTCAAAACGGCTGCGTTCATAGGACTCACGTCCGAAAGCCCGGACGACGCGTACACCGGTCAGGTTTTCCTGAGCAATGGAGGAAAGCTTTCCTTCTTCCTCATCCACGATCCTGAACTGGCCGCCGATCTTCTTATGGAAATAGAAGCTGTAGCCGATGATCAGAGGAATGAACACAGCGGAAACGATCGTCAGCTTCACGCTGATATTCAGCATGAACACGACCGAAAGCACGATCAGCACGACTACCCGGAACAGGCTTGTCAGCTGCTCGGAAACGAACATCTTGATCTGTTCCACGTCGCTGGTGCAGCGCTGGATAATATCGCCGGTCCGGTTTTCACTGTGCCATTTGAACGGCAGATGCATGATATGCTCAAACAGCTCGTTGCGCATGGTCTGCACGAATGTCTCCGCGCCTTTCGCGTTCAGCGTCCGGAACGAGAATCTGCACAGTGCCGTCAGCAGCGCAACGACAACGATGACAAGCGCGACGATCCACAGGTTCTCCTTCAGCATCGCCATGCCGCCGATCCTGTCGATCCATCCATTGACAACTGCCGGAAGCGCGGAGGGCTTATCGGAAAGCAGACTGTCCACCGCAAACCCGATGATCTTCGGATTGATCAGATCAAGCAGGGAAAGACACGCAGCGAAAATGACCGCAGCCATAAAATACAGCTTCGATCCCTTCAGGAAATAGAACACCATCTCGGCGTGTGATGTGAACTTTCTGTTCTTTTTCATAGTGCCCGATAAGTATACAACAACGGCAGAAAAAAGGGAATTATGATACTGCCTCCGCATCCTGATTTTCAGCCTTCCCGGCATCAGTTTTACAGATTCACAAATGTGACATCCACCCATGCATGAAAACTGTGTTAACATTATAAAAATAACCTGATTCATATCATATGCAGGAGGATCATCTCATGAAGAAACTCATCCAGATGCTTTTAGCCATTTTGCTTTCTCTGCTTCTTCTGCCGGTTCAGACAGTGAACGCTGCCGGAACACTGCGGATCGCCGGCGTTACCGCGACTTTTTTAGGTGACACCGTAGACGTGATGCGCAAAGTCATGGAGATCGACGGCGGAACAGCTGAAAAGGTCATTCTGAGCATTGAAACAAAGGGAGGCGACGCAATCAAAACATATACTCTCATCCAGTATGACGGAAACAATACGATACGGATCGCCTCCAGTCAGAACGTTCCCATGCTCTCCTTTGATCCGACCGATGTGAAAGTCGGCTATCCGCTGTATCTTGATGTCAAGGACAACGGCGGACAGCAGAATACTGTCATCCTCAACTTCCGGATCAATACCGGTGAAGCGCAGAAGAGCTTCCCGGACGGTGTATATTCTGAATTCGGATCGGGCATCGTCATTGACCTCAGCAGCAAGCTGCCCGGCTGCAAATTCAGCTTCCTGCCTTTTGTCATTCCTCTCACCGTAAAAAGATACGGCGACGGACGTGTCGTGCTTGGTCTTGGAATGAATTATAAGGACGCTGATTTCTGGGCGGATGCCGCAGTGGGAAAATATCCCGGCACTGATAATTTTGAAAAAGTGCGCGACGCTGTCCTGGAGGAAAAAGGCTGGAAGAGCCCGACGAAGAACGTCGGACTGCTGTTCAGCATCTCCGGCTGGGCAGAAGCCAATGTCAATCCGCGTCAGCCGTGCCAGGGCAAGGTGCAGATCTATGTCGGAACGGGATGGGCGACCGGCGGACAGTATGTAGCCTTTACATGGGATGTCATCGTCACGGTTGGTGCTTCCGGCGCGTTTGACTTCAGCATGATCTACAACGAAGCGGAAAGCAAACGTGACTTCATGTTCGAGCGGATCCTGCTCGGCGCTGTCGGTGCGCTTGAAGCGTTCGGCGGAATCGGCCTGTATTCTCTTGCCTCGGTCGGCATTTACGGTGCCGGATCGCTCGGCATCAACTTTGAATTCCTTCCGAAGCAGGAAGTCAGTTCTCTGGTCCTTGCCGGTGAGATGGGTTTCAAAGTCAAGGTTCTCGGCAAGAGCATCCTGACGTTCACACTGATCTCCGGAAGCCACGACTTCCTGAAGAAATCCAATAATAACGCGTCTGTGAATCTGGATCAGAGCGGCTGCAAGATCTGTGAATACCTGCTGGCAAATAATTACGGAAACCAGAAAGGAGAGACGCTGAAATCAGGCGATATGATATGGCACGGCGGGCTCAGTGAAGAACCTGTGCAGGCCAACGGGTGGGAAGATGATCCGGACTTTGCCCACCTGCTGGCAGAAGATATTTATCCGGATTCTCATGTACAGATCGTCAATACCGGCGGCAAAGCCATACCGCAGATGAATATCGTCTTCCTCGGCAGCGACAACAGCCGCGTACCGGGAAACCGTTCCATTCTGATGAACAGCTATCTGGATCTGACCCAGGATTTCCTTTCTGATCCGTATGTCATTGATGATGACGGAACCGCGGACTTTGATCCGGTGACCTACTGGGATGACATCAATCAGAAAACATATCTTGTCTGGCGTGATGCGAGAGAAGAGATCACGGAAGACATGACGCTCACTGAAGTCGCTGAACGTACGGAAGTTGCCTTCTCTGAATTCTGGATCGGTTCTTCCTGGTATAAGAAAGTCATTCTCACAGATTATGCCGGAAAAGACATCTGCGCGGTCGGCGCCCGGCCGGGAACAGACGACAAGGGAAATCCTGTCGTCACCTGGTTTACGACGTCAACCGAAGATCCGGCAGCCCTGGGCGGCAACCACGAAGTCTGGCTTGCGGTACGGGACAGCAAGAATCAGTGGCACAGCGAAAAGCAGTTTGAGATCTACGGTGCGGTCACGGATGTGCGCAGCGCCTGGTTCGCAGGCGCCCAGTCCATCGCCGTCACCATGACAGATGCCTGCGGAAGGAAAATTGTCAGTCTGTGGCAGAACAGGCAGAAGGTCTGGGAGCAGGAAAATGCCGGAAGCGGAAAGTTTGGCTATTCCGGCTATAACTACCGGGTGTTCTCCTACTTCCTGAATGGAAAACTGTATACGATGAATGAAAGCATGAACTCGACCGCGCTCACGCCGGATGACCTGGTCATCCCTTCCGCTGACTATGAGCTCTACGGCAAGTTCGGCAGCAAGACCGTCATGTTAGTCGGCAGAGGCGCTTCCAACAACGAAGAAAACGCATTCGCGATCCTCAGCCGCAACGGCGGTACCACCTGGTCCAAAATCCCGCTGACCGATATTGATTCCCACGCCCTGGTCGATCATATCTCGATCGAATTTACGGAAGAAAATGAACCGATCGTCGTTTACAGCGTACAGAATTATATTTCCAACTTCGATGAATCCAGAACGGTCGCATCCAACTACTTTGGTGAGGAGAATAAGCTGGAAGGAGCGTTCCAGAATATTCCGATGCTGAGCATGACAGGAAGTGATCTGCGGTTTACCGACACAAAGGCAGACCTGTATATCAAGGCAAGAAAAGCAAACAGCCATATCAGGATCGCGGATGCCTACGCGCCTGACGTGGATTCCATTGTTCCGGATTCCGATGCCGAGATCACCGTGGCGCTGGAAAACACCGGCATCTATGAACTGAACCACGCAGATATTATCTGCAATGACAAAGTGGTAGGCACCCTGCAGGAGACCATTCTCCCGGGTGAAACGAAGAAAGTGACAGCTCTGATCCCGATCCCGAAAGATCCGGGAAGCGAGCCGCTCACCTTCCATCTGGAAGCGACTTCCCGTGAATCCGGCGCGATCGAAAGCGTCTGGAATCTCACGATCCCGGGCGGTCATCTGGAAGCCTCTGTAGATCATCTCTTCGAAAACCTGCAGGAAGAGCTCAGCTACAAGGTCACAAACTACGGATATACAGACAAGACCTTTGAAGTCCTTGTCCGTGACGAGGAACGCGGCGTTGAAATATCCCGTGAAAAGTTCAGTCTCAAAGGCGGTGAAACATGCGAAGGCGCTGCTGTCAGCAAGGAAGGCATGTATGTCAGGGAAGGCTGCAAGAACGCGACGATCTATGTCCTCTTTGAAGGAGAAGACTATGACTCTGATACGGTCGAACCCAACCGCATCCGGTCCGTCATTCCTCTGGATGAGATCTACGGACAGAAGATCCCGTCACTGACCCATTCCAATCCGGACGGGATCAGAATGTACAGACTGTACAACCCCAACAGCGGCGAGCATTTCTTCACCGCAAAGGAAAAAGAAAAAGATGCCCTGGTCTCCTATGGATGGAGCAATGAAGGCATCGGCTGGTACGCGCCGGCAGAGTCTGAAACACCTGTCTACAGACTGTACAACGCGGAAGGCGGCGAGCATCATTACACAACGAATCCCAGGGAAAAGGACGCGCTGGTCGGCTTCGGATGGACGTATGAAGGCATTGGATGGTTCAGCGATGATGACCTGACTGTTCCTCTGTACAGAGTCTACAATCCCAACGCCTATGCCAACAACCATCACTTCACCAGGAAAGCTGCAGAGCGGGATGCCCTGATCGGCTATGGCTGGCGGGATGAAGGCATCGGCTGGTACGGTACCGATCCTGCGGACTAGTCACGAAATACACTGAATGGCCGGAATTCTCCGGCCATTCATTTTTTGATTCAGATTCAGCCGACCAGCACGCTGCCGCCGATGAATTCCCTGACGATGGAATTGTTGGCAATCACGCTGTCGTCTTCGATCGAGACAAAGAATTTGAGAAACTGCAGCATCCGCTGTGCTTCGGCAAATTCCGGCTGATCCTGGGTGATCTCCTTTAACAGCGGCTTCGCGTACTTTTTCAGCACCGCCAGTTCATACAGACACTGGCTGTTGAAGAAGACGTCTGCTTCGCTGTTGTACGGGAAGATATTGACTTCCTCCCCTGCCCTGACGCTGGGCCAGCTGTGGAGTGTCACGGCTGCGCTTCTGCCTCTGGTGCGGTGGTCGCGGACCAGTCTTCTCAGCAGTCTCGCGTCCGTTGTCGGAATACGGTGGTGATGGTCAATATGGAGCTGGGTCAGCGGGCTGATATAGATCTTGAACTTCTGATCATCCGAGATATCCTCGGTCAGCTTCGGATTCAGACCATGAATGCCTTCGATCACGATCGGCTGGGAGTCATCGATCGATGTGATGTGTTTGCCAAATTCTTTTTCGCCGGTCACGAAATTGAACTCCGGAATATCTACTTTCCTGCCCTCCAGCAGATCATTCATCTGTGTTTCAAACAGGAACGTATCCACTGCGGAGAGGCCTTCAAAATCAAGATTGCCGTTTTCGTCCGGGATCATTTCGTCACGGTTGACGAAATAGTCATCAGTGCCCAGGTACAGAGGTCTTAATCCGATGACCCTCAGCTGAATGCACAGACGCTTGGCGAATGTCGTCTTGCCGGAAGAGGACGGTCCGGCGATCAGGATGATGCGTTTTTTGTTTTCCTTGATCATGCCGGCAATGTCCGCGATCTTCTTTTCGTGCAGAGCCTCGCTCAGCATGATCAGATCTTTGTAATCGTTGTCCAGCACCTTCTGGTTCAGATCGGCGACGTACTTGACGCCCATCAGGGATTTCCAGTGGGCTTCTTCCGCGAAGCATTCATACAGCATGCGCTGTTCTTCATACGGCGGAACGACAGACGGATCGGAAGGATGCGGGAACCTCAGCAGCATTCCATTCCGGTACCGGCGGATGTTGAACAGCCGGAGGTAGCCGGTGGAAGGAAGCGTATGCACATAGAAGATGTTGTAATCGCCGTCAATGGAACATGCGTAGGCGCTGTGCAGGTCTTCCGCGGTCTCGAACAGGCCGGCTTCCGTCTTCATGTTCAGACGCTTCAGAAGCTTCAGAGCGTCTTCTCTCTGGAACTTGTCTTCGGTGATCATGATGTTCTGTTCGACAAGCTCACGCATTTTGTTCTCGATCGCTTCGGCGGTCTCGTTGCGGATGACAGCGATGTGGATCCTTGTAAACAGGCCCTTGGACAGGGAATTGGCGATCGTCACCTTCGCCTCGCTGCCGAGAACAAGATGGATGGCCTTCAGATACAGCAGCGTCAGGGATGCCTGATAGCTCATGTTGGCATAGGGATCCCTGAGGTCGGTCAGTTCCAGCGTGCCGTCTTCAGTGATCGGAAAAGTCAGTCTGCGGTTCTTGTTGTTCAGCCGGCAGCCGAGAATGTCATACTGCGGCTTTTCCTCCAGGTCTTTGAGTACCATCTCACCTGTCACCGGGGATTCATATTCTTTTTCAAATGTTTTTCCGTCAGGAAGAATGACTGTCAGTTTCATTTCTTTTTCTTCTTCTTTTTCTTTTCTTTTTCGAATTTCGTCTTGAACGCGGTAACGGCAGGACGCTGCGGGCCCTTCTGGATCGTCTGGCCGCTTTCCACAGCGGTCTCCATCAGGTATTCCTGCGCGCAGAACGGGTCTTCGCCGTCTTTGAGCTTGTGATAGCGGCCGTTGGAATACAGGATCCTGGCCTTGGTATTGTCTTTGAGATAGGTATCGGCGTAATCATGGATCCGCTGTCTGATGCCGCTGTCATAGATCGGACAGGCGATCTCAACACGGCGTTCCATGTTTCTGGTCATGAAGTCAGCCGAGGCGATATACATCTCTTCGTCTTTCTCTCTGCCGAAGATATAGATGCGGCTGTGTTCCAGATATCTGCCGACGATGGAGCGGATGGAAATATTCTCCGTCTTTCCTGCAATGCCCGGCAGAATGCATGAGATGCCGCGGATGATCATCTCCACTTTTACGCCGGCACAGGAAGCTTCTTTCAGTTTCTCGATCACTTCCTCGTCGGTCGCGGCATTGATCTTGGCAAAGATATATCCTTTTTCCTTCTTCTCTGTTTCCCTCTCGATCAGACGGATCACCGTCTGTTTCAGGGATACCGGCGCTACCAGCAGAGACTGATAGGTTCCGTCCAGCTTGCCGATGGCCATGTTCTGGAAGAAGCTGACCGCGTCTGCCGCGATGCGCTCATCAGCAGTCATCAGCGAGAGATCCGTATACTGCTTCGCGGTGTTCTCGTTGAAGTTGCCGGTTGAAACAAGCACGGTATGCTTTGTCTCGCCGTTTCTGACGCGGGTGATCAGGCAGATCTTGGAATGTACCTTGTATTTTTCAAACCCGTAGATGACGTTGCAGCCGGCATCTTCAAGACGCTCGGAATAGTCGATGTTGTTCTGTTCGTCAAAGCGTGCTTTGAGCTCGATCAGCACATCGATCTCCTTGCCGTTTTCCGCCGCCAGGCAGATATAGTCGACCAGTCTTGCATGGGACGCCAGACGGTAGAACGTGATCTTGATCGAAACAACGTCCGGATCATTCGCGCTTTCCTTCAGCAGCTGCAGGAACGGTTCCATCGATTCATACGGATAGGAAAGCAGGATGTCTTTTTCCTGGACCTGATCGAAGATGTTCCGGCGGAAATCGACTGCCGGTGTCAGCTTTGGCTCATACGGCGGATAGAGGTACTGCGCCTTCTCTTCTTCGGAAAGCATGTTTCCGAGACTGAACGCGTATTTCAGATCCATCGGTACATCGCAGACAAACAGCTCGCGCTTGGTGATCTTCAGATTGGAAAGAATGTACTTCGCGAAGCGCTGGGAAGGCTTGCGGGAACAAACGAGCATCGTCACGTTCATCTTTCTTCTTTCCTTCAGTACCTTCAGCATCTTTTTCCGGTAGTCGAGGATCTCTTCAAACGCTTCGTCGTCAGCGTCGACATAGGCGCTTCTGGCAACGGTGATCTTCATCGCTTCCGTGATCTGCGCGTCCGGATAGATCTCCGGCAGCATCTCCAGAATGATGTCTTCGGTATGTACGAAGCGGATGCTCCTGCCGTCATCCACGCGGATCACTGCCGGCACTGTGCGGGGCACCGGAACGAAGCTGAAATTGCTGGAATTCTTGTATTTCAGTATCGCCGCAATATATGTGACGCCGCTCTGCAGGTTCGGGAACGGATGATGAATGTCAACGATCTGGGGAGCCAGCAGAGGCGCGCACTGACGCCGGAAGAATTTCCGGATATCTTTCATCTCGCTCTTCGTGCATTCAGCGATCGAAAGATCATGGATGCCTGCTTTGATCATCTTCTTTTTCAGATCCGCATAGATCTCATCTCTCTTTTTGCAGACGCGCTTGGCAAACGGATAGATCGCTGCCAGCTGTTCGGAAGGTGTCATTCCGGATTTCTGATCTACATGTTCGTAATTGGCTTTCGCCATGTCGATCAGACTGCCGACTCTGACCATGAAGAATTCTGTCAGGTTCGACGTAAAAATACTGACGAACTTCAGGCGTTCCGCCAGCGGCACCGTCTTGTCCTTTGCTTCATTCAGCACTCTGTCGTCAAAATGAAGCCAGGACAGTTCCCGGTTCTGGGTATATCCCTGTTTGTAAAGATCTTTCTTCATGCATTCACCTTCTTTTTATTCAGTTCTCTGACAGCGTCCATTTCAATCTTTGTTATATGACAATATCCGAATGGATGTTTGTCGAGATATCTCTGATGATATTCTTCGGCGGGCTGGAAATTCCTGACCGGCTCCAGTTCTGTCATGAACCTTCCTTGTTTTGTTTTTTCTTCTTCAAATATTCTCCGGAGAACCTCTCCGTCTTCTTCCTCCAGATAGTACACACCGGTCTGATACTGACTGCCGATATCATTTCCCTGGCGGTTCTGCACCGTCGGATCAATGCACAGAAAGAATGCCTTCATCAGCGTTTCCAGTGTGATCAGAGCAGGATCATAGATGATCTGCACGGCTTCCTTATAGCCGGTATCGCCGCGGCTGACATCTTCATAGCAGGGATGTTCTGTATTGCCGTTGACGTATCCGACGCAGGTCTCTTTCACGCCGTCCAGGATCCGGAACACTTTCTCCGTTCCCCAGAAACAGCCGCCCGCGCACCACAGGATCTTCCATCCGTTTTCCGGTCTGAAGATCCGTGAGGCATCTGTCTCCCTGCGGAAGTACGCATAATGCAGGATCTCATCACTGCCTCCCTGCAGCTCAAAGCCGTTATGCGATAAGACACGCACAGACCATTCGTTGCCCCGGCGGACATCGGCGGTGATCTTCCGGATGTCTGTCGCTTCCATCAGGTATTTCACCAGCAGATACACAGCGTCTTTCGCGTAGTTCTGATGGCGGAACTGCGGACGGATCCGGTAGCCGATCTCAATAGAATCTTTCTTATTCCAGATCTCAATGACGCCGGCTGCTGTGCCGCTGCTTCTGTCTCTGACTGCCAGAGCTGCCTTCTTCCCGGCTTCCCGGTTGGCGTCCAGCGCACGGATCATAAACAGTGCTTTTTCCTTTGGCAGCGGTTCACCGAACAGGTCGCCGAGATCGCTGCAGTCTTCTTCACTGACATGACTGAGCAGCAGTCTGTCATTCTCAATTTTCAATGATTTCGCAAATAGCTGAAGCATTTTTTCTCCGACTGGTCTTATTTTATTTTATCAGACTGATTATACCTATTGTATAACAGATGAGGTTATAATCCATGCGAGGAGAAAAAAAATATGAAGCGTATTGTAACGATGCAGGATATCTCCTGTGTGGGAAAATGTTCCCTGACTGTAGCACTGCCGGTGATTTCCGCAATGGGTGTGGAAACAGCCGTGATCCCGACTGCCGTTCTGTCTACACATACGATGTTCCAGGGATTTACATTCCATGATCTGACATCTGAGATCCGTCCCATCATGGACCACTGGAAAAAAGAAGGTATTACCTTCGACGCTGTTTATACAGGATATCTTGGATCCTTTGAGCAGCTTGATCTGGCCGCTGCACTCTTTGATGAGTTCGGTCAGAATACACTGAAGATCGTTGATCCGTGCATGGCTGACAACGGAAAGCTGTACGCCGGATTCACGCCGGAATTCGCGGCATCCATGAAGGACCTCTGTGCGAAAGCAGATATCATCTGCCCGAACCTGACGGAAGCTTCCTTCCTGTTAAACATCCCCTATCTGACAGACTATGATGAAGCATATGTACAGGATGTCCTGAAACAGCTGACTGCCCTGGGCACAAGAAGAGCTGTCCTGACAGGCATTTCCCTGAGCGGCGGCAAGCTTGGCGCCTATGCGTATGACAGCCAGGAAGACCGCTTCTTCTACTATGAGACAAAGGAAGAAACGGAACACTTCCATGGAACAGGCGACCTCTGGGCAAGCACAATGTGCGGCGCTCTGGTCAGAGGCAGATCGTTCGATGAAGCGATCGGCATTGCCTGCGAATATGTCAGAGAAAGCATCCGTCTGACGCTGGCGGAAGAAAATCACAACACCTACGGCGTCAACTTCGAACAGGCGATCCCGTATCTGCTGGAACAGCTGGGCTGCTGAAAAGCAGCTTTTTTTCATGAAAAAAGGAATTCTTTCGAATTCCTTCCGGCTTTGAATTATTATTTTTTAGCCGCCATTGCCTTCTCGGCAATTTCCAGCGCGCCTTTGCCGTCCATCATTCCATAGACTCTCATTTCAATGAAAGTGATGGGTTTGTCCGGGAACATTCCCTGGATCTTTTTCTCTGCGTAACGAACCTGCGGTCCAAGCAGAATGCAGTCAGCCTCGGGTCCCTTGTTGTCAACTTCGGAAAGACCGTAAGCAGCGATGTCGTATTCAGCACCCTTCGCAGCTGCTGCTTCCTTCATCTTGTTGACGAGTAATGATGTGGACATGCCTCCGGCACAGAAAAGAACGATTTTCTTCATGATAAATTCCTCCTGACTGCATCATACCATTCTTTCAGGGTCTGCGGTATTTGTTTTTATTAAGATAAATAAAAAACCGGTTCTGGGCCGGTCTTCTGTGTTACATAAATGTTCTGACGAATCTGCTTTCCCGGTCGTATGCCTTCCAGCCGTTGCCGGGATCGCCGTATTTCATGAAGTTGGTCCAGCAGTCCAGCATCAGACTGGAAAGCCGGTAATCCTGTCTGGTCATCGGCCGCCAGCATCTGTCCAGCGTTCCGAACATATACCAGAGCTCACTGGAATGGAATGCGCCTGCTTCGTCTCCCGGCAGTTTTCTTGCGAAATAGTAGACGAAGACTTTCTCATCGCTCATCTCTGCGCGCTTGTCCGCAAAGGCGAGATCGCCGAGATACAGACCGCTCTCCCTGCCCTTTCTGCCGTCAAAGGCAATGTCTTCCGACGTGCAGCCGAGCATGTAGGGAATATCATGGATCTCATTGTTTTCAATGCTTTCGTTAAAGCCGTCACTCAGGATCCAGCCGTCTTTCACCGGTCCGAAGGCAAGTCCGCCGCTGTCCTTGTATAATTCCGGCAGAAGATCCACCAGCTTCTGCGCCGGCATATAGCGGAGCTCGCGCAGTGTATCTGCGCCGGCCAGTTTCATGATCTTTCTTCCGGTCGCGATCGCCTGGTCGGTCGTGATGTCTCTGATCAGACCGTTGTTGTATCCGCCGCCGCTCTGCAGGATCGCGCTGTGGATCATGCCTCTTGTCAGCGGAGATGTGATCAGCGTCTGAGCGCTCATCGCTCCGGCACTCTGGCCAAACACTGTGATCCGGTCGGGATCGCCGCCGAATGCGCTGATGTTTTTGCGCAGCCACCGCAGGGCAAAGATCTGATCCAGGATGCCCCAGTTGCCTGTGGATTTATTGACATCTTCTCTTCTGAGATCTTCATGCGCCATGAACCCGAATACGCCGACGCGGTAATTGATCGTTACCAGTACTACGCCGCGCATGGCGAAGGCAGCACCGTCAAATTCCATCTCACTGGAGAAACCATGATCGAATGCGCCGCCGTGCAGCCACATGGCGACCGGGTATCCGCCCGGTTTTTTATCTGCCGGTGCCCAGATATTCAGATACAGGCAGTCTTCGCTCTGTTCCGGAAGCGGATAGGCAAGATCGTTATAGAATTCCGCGCCGTAGAAGCCTTCGTGCATATTAGGCTGCGGGCACTGCGGAGGAAAGGTCAGAGCCTGTCTGACGCCGTCCCATTTTTCTGCCGGGCGAGGGGCTTTGAAACGAAGGTCTTCCACCGGAGGCTTGGCATACGGAACACCGCGGAAGATCACATATCCGCTCCGTTCCTCACCTTCCAGAATTCCCTGTTCAACCACTGCTTGTCTTGTTTTCATAGAGCCCTCCGTTTATTCACTTTATACGTTTTTCATTATACTAGAAAACTGCCGCAAAAGATGCGGCAGTCTCACTTTCTGTTTGCTTTTACTGTTCGGCGCAGGCACGGACCACATCGCAGAGGATATCATAGGATCTGTCAAAGGAAGCCAGATCCAGCTTTTCATCCGGTGTGTGCGCGCCTTCCGCGATCGGACCGTAGGTGATGATATCCATTTCCGGGATCACAGCCTTGAAGATCCCGCATTCCAGACCGCCGTGTGAGGCTCTGTATTTCAGCTCTTTGCCTTTGCTTTCTACGACTGAAGCCAGGATGTCACGCATCGGGGATTTTTCCACATATGCCCAGCCGCCGTAGCGTTCACCGATCTTGACGGTGACGCCAAGCAGTCCGCCGAGTGTTTCCAGCTGCTCAATAAGCAGGTCTGTGTCGCTTGCCAGAGCGCTTCTGATCAGATCGTCAATGACAAAGCAGTTCTCCTTTGTATGCACGACGCCGGCGTTCAGGGAAGCTGTCGTCAGACCTTCGACTGCCATTGAACGGTGACGGAAGCCGTTGGGCATCAGGAACATGTAGTTCAGGAATCTGTCGGAATCATTTTTGTTCAGAACAGTTTCCGCATCTGTTTTTTCCAGCAGGACACGGAATCCCGCATCGCTGAATTCGAGTTCTTTCGCGATCTTCGCGGTGATCTCACCGATCACTGCCTGAATCTTTTCAAAGGCATCTTCTGAAACAAATACGATGTCTGCTTCACGCGGGATCGCATTGTATTTCAGTCCGCCGGTAAAGGAAGAAAGCGAAAGATCGATGCCGGCAAGGGACGCTTCTTTCAGGATCCTTGCGGCAATGATATTGGCATTGCCCAGCTCTTCATGGATCTTTCCGCCGGAGTGTCCGCCTTTGAGGTCTCTTACGCCGAGCAGATATGCAGGTCTGTCATTTGCCTGTGCTTCAAACGGGAAGAAGATCTCTGCCCGGCAGCCGCCTGCCGAAGTCGTGCAGGTCACTGTCTCACCGCCGCCGTCCAGGTTGATCAGACGTTTTCCGTGAATGTTTTCTTTTTTCAGCTTTGAAGCACCGACCAGGCCGATCTCTTCCATGACGGTAAAGATGCAGGAAAGCGGCGGATTCTTCAGCGTATCGTCGTCGAGGATCGCCATCATGTACGCAGCGCCTGTGCCGTCGTCCGCACCGAGCGTCGTTCCTTTCGCATGCAGCCAGCCGTCTTCATCAACGTAAAGATCCAGAGGATCCTTTTCAAAATCATGTTCGACGCCCTTGTTCTTTTCACAGACCATGTCGATATGGGCCTGCAGGATCAGCGGTTCAGCGTTTTCACAGCCGGCGGATGCCGGTTTGTCGATGATCACATTGTGAAATTCATCCTGAAAAACTGTGAAGCCTTTTGATCTGCCGAAGCCGGCAATGTAGTCGCTCAGGGCTTTTTCATTTCCTGAACCATGCGGGATCTCTGTGATCTTCTTGAAGTAATAGCAGTACTTTTTTGTGAGGTCGAATTCCATAGTGTCTCCTTTCTCCGTTTTCGGATTTCAATGAAAAAAGAATCTGCTGGCACAGATCCTCTTTTCCAATTATTCGGGAGGGAAAGAAATTACTTTGTCTTTTCTGACACCCATATAATACCTGTGACCTGTGTCTGTTTTATGTTAATTTTGTGAAAGATTCGTGAAATGTCAGCGGACAGTAATTCCCAGCAGCTGCGCGCATGCGGCAGCCTGGATCTGGTTCATCACAGACCCTCTCAGATTCTCCGGATTGACTGTAAATCCGCTGATGTCGCTGTCGGAAAAATCAAGTCCGGACAGCGGTGTATCGAGGAATTCCGCATTGACGAATGCACATTCTTTCAGCTTTGTATCTTTGAAGGAAGACATCGAGAATGACGCTTCCGTGAAGTCGGATTCTCTGAGGGAAGCACGCAGCCATTTCGTGCCGCTGAAGTTCGCGTAGTCAGCCCGGCACGTTTCGATCGAGATATCCTGGAAGGCCGCCCGGATCAGCTGGGTCCCTGTCAGCCGGCAGGATCTCAGGATCACACGGCGCAGCACCGCTTCTTCCATCCGGCAGTTGGAAAGATCGCAGTGATCAAAGATGCAGTCGACGAACAGCGTCCCGGAAAGCCGGCCGACAAAAGTAATATTGCGGAAGGTGCACTCATAGAACTGATAACCGGAAAAGTCCTGCGAACAGGCTTCTTTCGCGAATGCGCATCCGTCTGTCCGCAGGTCTTTGATCTCATTCAGTTTTCTCTCTTTAAGCTCTTCTGAGAAGGAGGGCTCACTGATCTTTTTCACGATACTATTATATGACTTAAAGAGTGATCTGTTTGCACGCTTTTCCGGCTTTTTCCTGAGAAGCTTTTACGGTGATGACAGTTCCCTCAGCCGCTTTGACGATCCATGTCAGTTTCTTTTTCGCTGCAGCGTTGGCGAAGGTGCTGATGTTGCCGTAGAACGCGCCGGTCACAGTTCCGGAGAAACCTGCCAGGGAATCGATCTTCTTCTGGGCAGATGCGCCGATGACTTCCGCGCCTTCCAGGTCAACGATGACCGGTTTTGCGGTCTTGAGCTTGACAGCTTCTTCCGTCAGGTTTGTCGGCAGATAGCCGGGGTTGCCGATCACAGCAGTGATCTCATACACGCCGTCTGCTTTCTTTTCCGCAGAGAGGCAGTCGACTGCCAGCTTCGGCATTGCCTTGGCAAAGCGGATGTTGAATTTCGTATCGTTCTCCAGTTCTTTCTGCAGGAAATTCTCCGGCGGATTCTGAAGCGTGAATTTGAAGTTGATGCCGCCGATCTCAACTTTTCCGAATACAGGATGGTCGAATTCTTTCCAGTCGCTGTAGTACTGCGGGGCATTTTCCTTCACCCATTTAACGCATGCATAATAACGCTCAAGGGAAGCGGAGGGCTCTTCCTTGCCGCCCCATACATGCGGTTTGCCGGCTTTTGTCGGTACATCCCAGAATTCCATTGTGTAGCAGGGAATACCCTGGGTCTGATAGCACCAGTCATCGAATGCGCCTGAGTCATAGCTGTCCTGATCGTGGATAAAGGAATCGAAGATGTTCATCGGTTTGTATCCGAGTTCCTGCTTGCCCATTTCCGCGATTTCCTTCATGACTTTCATGTCGAAGGAAGGCGCTGCTTTTTCAGGTTTTGTTCCGGGAGGATAGAGGATCAGGCCGCCGCTTGTGTGGCCGATCGCAGCTCCGCCGATGTTCGGATGAGCAAGAACGAAGTCAGCCAGCGCCTTGCATTCCGGATTGCTGAGCGGATATTTTCCGGCGCCGTCCTGTCTCGGTTCAGGCCACCATCCGAACGGGAAGTTTCTGTTGAAATCCAGTCCCCAGACAGTCTTCTTCATTTTCAGGTTCTCATCGCCTTCGAACGCTTCGAGCATGCCTTCGGTATAGATGTCATAGAACTCGCCTTCGGTATCGGACGGTTCTCTCTTCATCATGACGGAACTGTCGGCAGGATCTTTCTTCCATGCACCGTACGGTGTCGGGATGCGCATCATCCGCATGACGCCGTCGCTGTCCAGATCTTCTCCGTACATGCCGCCTTTTTCCACCATGTATTCACGGTTGGCGCTTCTGAGCATATAAGGCGTGGAGAGATAGGTCTCTGCTCCGTCGGGGGTGACTCTGGGAATAATATAGATCGTTGTGGTATCCAGAAGCTTTGTGACTTCATCCACTTCACCATAGTTGGTGATCAGGTAGTCCATGGTGTGCATGGCTGCCATGCAGGATGTGACTTCACCGGCATGGATGTTGCCGTCAAGATACCAGCCCGGTTTGGAAAGGGCGTCGCCTGTCTTCTGATTTGTGATCGTAACAGCATACTGGTTTCTGCCTTCCAGCGTCACGCAGTTGACTTCTGCTTTTACGAGATCCGGATATTTCTCAGTGAAGTATTCGATGTTTGATTTGATTTCATCGTACTTGTAGTAGTGGTCGTATTGAAATGTTGTCTTCATATTCGTCTCGCTTTCTAAAGTACCTGGGACAGGAATTCCTGTGTTCTTGGATTCTTTGGATGATCAAAGAGCTCTTCGGGTGTGCCGCTTTCCATGATGATGCCGTCATCAATGAACAGCACTCTGTCGCTGATCTTTCTCGCGAAACCCATTTCATGGGTGACGATCACACATGTCATGCCGCTTTCGGCAAGTCTCTGAATAACTTCCAGAACGCCTTTTACCATTTCCGGGTCAAGTGCTGACGTCGGTTCGTCAAACAGCATGACATCCGGTTCCATCGCCATGGCGCGGATGATCGCAAGTCTCTGTTTCTGTCCGCCCGAGAGTTTTCTCGGATATTCATTGACCTTGTCTTCCAGTCCGACTGTCTTGAGAAGCTGCATTGCCTTGGCTTCCGCCTGTTCTTTGGAAAGACCTTTTTCCAGCATCGGTGCCAGGGTGATGTTTTCCATGACGTTCAGATGCGGGAAGACATTGAACTGCTGGAAGACCATGCCGATCTTCTGTCTGTGCAGATCAAGGTCAGTTGCTTTTGCGTCGAGGACTTCTCCTTCAAAGATGACCTGGCCGCCGGTCGGTTCTTCCAGCATGTTCAGGCATCTGAGGAAGGTGGATTTGCCGCCTCCGGAAGGGCCGATGATCGCAACGACTTCACCTCTGTGAATGCATTCGCTGATTCCCTTGAGAACCTGCAGATCTCCGAAGTTTTTTCTCAGATCTTTTGTTTCAATAATAATGTCATTCATATCAGTCACTTACACTCAGCCTCTTTTCCATCAGTCTGACCAGGTATGACAGCACAAGCGTCATGATCAGGTAGATAATCGCGATAATGAACAGCGGCTGCCAGACAAGGAACTTGTTGGCAAGAAGTGTTCTTGTATACATCAGTTCATATAACATGAATGTTCCGGCAAGCGATGTTTCCTTGATCATTGCGATGTATTCGTTCGCAAGAGCAGGAAGGATGTTCTTGATCGCCTGGGGAAGAATGATCTTTGTCATCGTATGTTTTGCGGTCATGCCGAGAGACCTTGCGGCCTCTGTCTGGCCCTTGTCAACAGCGTTGATGCCGCTTCTGATGATCTCGGAAACGTAGGCGCTGGAGTTGAGGACCAGAGCGAGGATGACGTAATATACTTTATCAATGCTGTTCAGAGCAGGGATCGCCATGGGGATGAAGTAGTAGGAAATATACATCTGGACCAGCAGCGGCGTTCCTCTGAGCACATTGACGTACACAGTTGCGATTGTATTGACGATCTTGTTCTTTGACAGCGAGCAGAGCGAAACCAGCGCGCCGAGAATAGAGCCGAGCAACACTGCGATGAACGCGAATTCCAAAGTGCCGATGGCACCCTTCAGGAATATCGGCCAGTATTCCAGGAATACTTCAATAATTCCTTTACCCATGGATGATTCCCTCCCTGTCTGTGATTAGTCTTCTACGCCTGCAGCAGCTTTTGCTTCAGCGTACCATTTCTCATAATATCCTTCGTCTTTGACCAGCTGGATAATCGTGTTGAGTGCTTCGATCATGCTCTTTTCACCCTTCTTGACGATGCCGATGTTTCCTTCGTAGTCGCCGTAGATGGAGAGATCGAACTTGAGTCCTGTCAGAGCGAACTTGCCGTCAGACTGCTTGACATAGTTTTCAGCTGTTGTGCCGTCGAGAGCAACTGCGTCACATTTTCCGGATGCCAGTCCGAGAATTGCCTGATCCAGTGTTCCGACCTGTTCAAGATTTGTGCCTCCGTTCGGATCCAGAGCAACGATCTGATCCTGTGCATACATTTCCTGCAGAGAGTTTACCTGAGCCAGGATATGTGTGCCGATGAAGTCGCTGAAGCTCTTATACTTGTCAGCATCTTTCGCTGCGACGATAACGGTGTGGTAAGCTTCGTCATCATCATCCTGTTCGCCGATGTAGCCGATCGTGATCTCGTATGCTTCTTCTCTGTCTTTCTTCCAGCCGTAACCGGAGAATGCGCAGTCAACTTTGCCTGTGTCAACAGCTGCGAATGTGGAGCCGAAGTCCATGGTCTCGATCTTGAGGTCAACGCCGAGGCTGTCAGCGACGTATTTCGCCAGCATCATTTCGGAACCGTAGATCGTGCCGTCGTCAGTGATCCATTCAGCTGCCGGATAGTCCGGGGATGTGCCGATGCAGAGGAATCCGTTGTCGAGGACTTTCTTCAGAACGCCGTCAGCTTTGGAAAGATCCAGTTCCGGCTTCTTGAGATCTGTTGTGTCAAGAAGGTATGCGTATGTGGAATTCTTGCCTGTCTTGTTGTTTGTGCCGCTTCCGCCTGAGCCGGAGCCTCCGGAACATGCTGTGAGGCTGAGTGCCATCATTGCCGCAAGAGCAGATTTCATAATCTTATTCGTTTTCATTTCTTTTTCTCCCTTTTCTTTTTTTGTTTTTTTGAATCTGTGATGCTTCTGAAGTTTCAGCTGCGGCTTCGTCGTCCTTTCATACTCACAACCCCCTTTAAACAAAAATGCCGTCTCTGAATCCAGAGACGACATGATAATCGCGGTACCACACTGGTTGCTGAACAAGGTATGTAATGTTCAGCCTCTCTTGCCATAACGGCGGCTCCCGTCTTTCCCTACTGATTTCAGGAAAGATCCTCCCGGATGCGCTTCTTCGAAGACGTTGCCGCTGGCCTTCCACTCTGTGCCAGCTCGCTGATGGACAGCTCCGAATACTCTTCCGTTCACCGGATATACGAGCAGTCTAATGGAAGTGCTTTCATTTGTCAATACATTTTTCATTTTCTTTCAGGAAATTTTTGAAAATGTTTTCAAAAAAGAGAGCCGATGCTCTCTCATTTCTTATTCTTTGTTGTTTCGCCGGGTCCCATCAGCAGGAACAGTGAGCAGATGAAGCAGCAGAAACTCATGACGATTTTCTGGAAAAGCGGGTAAGACAGCTGCCATACCAGAATGCCTGCAGTGATCATGACTGCCGCGAAGATACCTTTCTTCATTTTGGAAACCTCCGTTACTACATAAGCATAGTATCATAAACTTGGTGTGGAAATGTGAATGAATTTGTGTATAATAATTAATGCATTGTCATCTGATATGCATTGTCCTCGTAGCTCAGCCGGATAGAGCGTCCGCCTCCTAAGCGGAAGGTCGGCGGTTCGAATCCGCCCGAGGACGCTGAAAAAGAACCCGGAATGTAGCGCAGCTTGGTAGCGCACTTCGTTAGGGACGAAGGGGTCGCAGGTTCAAATCCTGTCATTCCGACCATCAGAAAAGCCAGTATCCATCAGGATCTACTGGCTTTTTTGATGTCTGCAGGTTCAGGAAGCTTTGCGCCGGTTCTGTCTGTATTCCTCGATCTCTTCTTCGATCGTGTTATAGTCTCTTTCAAACAGTTCCTCGCTGACCTGTTTCCAGAGAATATCAGCCGGTACTTTTTCAAGAAGTTTCTCCTGGACGAACTGCTTGCTCTTTTCTTTGTATTTCGGAAGCTTGTTCCGTTCCAGAAGATGGTTCAGTTCCGGCCGCCACAGGATGGTGATCTTTCTTTTTTCTTTGACCCTTGGATTGATATCTGTGTGCCTCAGGATGTAAAAGTCAGGCATTCCGGTTTCATCTGCTTCCACTGTAATGATTCCCCACCAGGCGGGAACATGTTCCGTTACGTGCGCCGCATGGGAAGAGCCCACAACGATCAGATTCCGGTCATAGTACCAGTTGTAGTTGCGGACCTGCTTTGCAAGCCTTGTATATGTGTCAGCGTCACTTTTGATCTCAATACCGTACAGACAGTCCGCCGTGACCATCACCACGTCAGCCCGGGCGCTGCCGGTCTTTTTCTCTTCAAGGATCCTAACTTTTCCAAATGCGGTTTCAAGAAAATCAAACAATGGTTCACGGATGTCTTTGTCGAATAATATGTCTCTCTTCATTCAGGATCTTTGAACCCTTTTCTTTTTCTGGCTTTGTGAATCAGTTCTTCCGCTTCATTGAACGCTTCGGAAAGATATTCCGCCTGCCATTCTTTCCCTTCTTTTTCCTTCCGTTTGATCTCTGCCCAGGCGTCATTGACTTCTTCTTCAGACGCAAGTTTCATGTCGCCGAATACATGCGGATGTCTGTCGACCATCTTGTCTGAAACAGTCTTCGCAACGTCTTCCAACGTAAACAGACCTTCTTCCTCAGCGATCACCGCATGGAACATGATCTGCAGCAGAAGATCGCCAAGCTCCTCTTTCAGATTCTCCGCGTCCCCTGTCCTTTCCAGGATGTTGATGCCGCAGATCACCTCCGCAGCTTCTTCAATGCATTCCGGTTTCAGACTTTCATGCGTCTGTACCCTGTCCCATGGGCATCCGTCTTCGCTCCTCAGCTTTTCTACAATTTCTTTCAGTCGTTCGATCTCACTCATATTCATTTCCTCAGAGATAATACAGCATTGTCAGAAGCGGCATTGTGGCAATGCAGAGAAGTGTGGTGATCGTATTGATCCCGGTTGCGAGATCCACGTCCTGATCGTACAGCTGCGCCATCTGGGTCACTGTCGCGGCAGAAGGCGTCATCGTTGCGAGCAGACTGATGTAGATGATCGTAGCTCCCTGCGGATTGAGAGAGGCAATGCCGCTGAACTTCATGATCAGAAGCAGGATCAGCGGTGTCACGATCATCTTGAGGAAGGAAATGATCCAGATCCTCTTTCCTTTCACCATTGAAACGATATCCGTGCCTGCCAGGATCATGCCGATCATCATCATGGAAAGCGGGCCGACCATACTGCCGACGGACTTCAGCGTGCTTCCGAGAATGCCGGGCAGCCGGATATGAAGCAGAAACAGCATCAGGCCAAGAACACTGGCAATCAGATTGACATTGGTCACAACAGCTTTCAGATCCATTGATTTTCTGCCTTCGATCAGTGATTTCCCATGCGTCCAGATGACAAACAGCTGGACGACAAGAAACGCGCTTGCGTAGATCACATACTCTTCGCCAAGGATCGCAGTCACAAGCGGAATGATCAGGTTTCCGGCATTGGAATACATGATCGAAGCTTTCTCGATCCTTTTGAAATGAAAGAATCTGTCCAGCAGCGCAATGACCGCAAACAGCAGGATGTGCAGGATGACTGCCGAGCAGACAGCCAGCAGGAATCCGCCTGCTTTTTCCGCGGAGTATTCGATCTGGAATGCGTTGAGGATCGTGCAGGGACAGATGATATATACGATCAGGATCGAAAGTGTCTTCGAGTCCTTTGACGACAGCAGCTTCGCTTTTACCATGAGAAAGCCGAGACACATGATAATAAACAGCTGTGTGATCTGCTGAGCAAGCAAATGCGCGATCATGATATTGCTCCTTTCAGGTGCATAGAACTTTCCGGAACTAATATAACACATCGCGATCCTTTGCATTGGAACAAAGCTTTTGTCTGCACGCGGGAAACCGCAGCATTTTCTTCAAGCTGTTTCTGACAGAACGCATGGTCATCTGTTTGAATGCAGGTATGAAAAAAGCCCTGTTTCCAGGACAATGGCGTAAACCCAAAAATTATGGGGATACGCCTTTTTTATTGTCAAAATGATCTAAAGTCGGTGAACGTAGTATAGGACTATATTGATAATAATCTTTATATAAGCGATTATATGGGTAGTAAAGTAGTATAGGAAAGGAGGCCTGTATGTTCGTTAAAGTAGTTCCCAACAACAAAGGAAGGAAAAATACATCCTTTATCTATCTGACTGAGGCTTATCGTGAAAACGGAAAGGTTAAACATCGTACTGTGCGCAGCCTTGGCTTGTTTGAGAATGAACAGGTTCCTTATATCAAAGCCGCCTTTGAGGATCCTAAACCTCGTCTCGTATACGATCAGAAGTAGTATAGTCTCATGAAGCTCAGACAGCTTCTTAAAACATTTTCTTCCATCATTCATTCAGAGGATTTATTTCCTTATGCACGTATCATCCCAACTTCCTTTACCAGAGAAGACGGCAAAATGCCACTTCGTTATCTGCTCACTTATCTGATATTCAGGCAGGGTCTGACTCTCTCTGAGGACATCTGCAGGTTTTATCCGGACCTCAACAGTCTGAAACCGCCCAGTAAACAGGCGGTGTTAAAAAGAATGTCGATCCTGAATTATGATGTGTGGCATAAGATACAGCAGATGTTCCTGGAGAAAATCTACCTTCCTATGAAAAAGAAAACGATGCAGGGATATCTCCTCATCGCTGTTGACGGCACATTCGCAACACTTCCCAATCATAATGTATTAGGAAACCTTTTCGGCAGAAAAACACATAATAAGGATCCCGAAAAGGATGGGCACAGTCCACCGCAGGCCAGGATTTCAGTCGCCTATGATGTTTTGAATAAAGTGATTCTTGATTTTCAGGTAGTGCATCAGGATATATCTGAGATCCCGCTGCTTTTCAAACATCTTGAGGTGCTGGAGGACGTTCTCAAGTGTTATAAGGTGATTATCCTGGCTGACCGGTATTATGGCTCGGCTGAGCTGTTTAAATACTGTGAGATGAAGGGATATAGATATTTAATCCGCGCCAAGAGGAATTTTTTCAAAAAGGAGCGTGCTGCAGTATGTCCGGAATGTAGGGATATAGTTCTCCGGATCCTGATTCACAAAATGTGGCGGAAACGGATCATCCGTGATTATATCCGCAGATATATTTCAATTTATCCGGTTATGCGTGTGAGACTGGTCAAAGGTCATTACGAGTATGATGAAGAATACATAACCTTCAGAAAGGAAAGAAAAATCATACATCATTCTCTGGATGCCGAGTACTTTACCAATCTTTCACCTGATGAATTTGACACAGAAGACATCATTCATATTTATCATGTGGAAAGATGGGATATTGAGACAGGTTATGGCACATTGAAGAATCTTCTTGATATTGAGCAGCTGAATACTGCCAATCCAATCTCACTTACCAATGAGATTATGGCGAAAATCATATTCTCAAATATAGAGAATCTGATCCGCAATACTGCAGAAGAGAGGAATTGCCGGCCAGGTGAGCACTTGGTCAACAATAAGCATGTTATTGAGATGTGCCGCTCCTCATGGTTTGTCAGATCTTTCTTCAATGGAAGACTGAGTGCTGAGAAACTGAAAGAGCTGGTTCAGGAGTGTGCCCGAGTCAGGGTAATGATACGTGAAGGAAGACATTATAAGCGATGGGATAAATTCAGAATTACGGTTCACCAACCCCGCTACAGAATTGATGGAAGAAAGAATCCACCCCTGAGAAAAACAAAGACTGGATTCACGACATCTAATCAGTAATCCAGTCCGTAGTATAGAGACGATGTCTCTCAAACAAGTTAAGCATAAAACGATAAGCCGATAAGTTCAATCATCAATATCCATAATCAGTTCAGTTACTAACTGCTCAACTTTCTTTTGCACTCTTCTGGAACATCTTTTTTTTATTTTCGGCGCTAAATAAAAAATGACGTAAACCGTTTTTCAGGTTTACGCCATTGGTCTCTCATATGAGGCCTTTTTTTATGATGGAGTGCTGCATGAATAAAAAAAGATCCTCTGTTTCCAAAGGATCCTGTGTGATCAGAAGTTTGTGCTTTCAGAATCAGCTGCGAATTTTCTGGCTTCTTCGATCCTGCCTTCTGCAGTTGAAACAACAGCGTTGACTGCGTCGGAACCAAGCAGAAGTCTGAACGGTGCTTCTTCCGCATAAGCCATTCTGTAGACGAGCTCTCCGGCTTTCATCGGATCGCCCGGCTGCTGTCTCTTGTTGACGGCGTTCGCGTTCTTCCATGTGGAATCTTTGTAAGCTTCAACCTTCAGCGGTGCGCTCTTGAGTGCTTCATCATAGAAGTGTGTGCGGAATGCGCCCGGTTCAATGACCATGACTCTGATTCCGAGCGGCTTCAGTTCCTTGCACAGACCGTCTGTGAGAAGATCCAGAGCTGCCTTGGAGGATGCGTAGTAGCCGGAGCCGATCGCAGAACGTTCTGCCGCAATGCTCGTTGTGTTCATGATGACGCCTTCACCCTTTTCTCTGAGGATCGGAAGGACTTCCTTGATCATATTGATGGGACCGAACAGGTTTGTCTGGAACAGTTCCTGGATCGCTTCATCTTCACCTTCTTCAACAGAAGAACGATAGCCGTGTCCGGCGTTGTTGATCAGAACGTCAACAGTTCCAAACTTCTCAACTGCCTGTCTGACAACTTCCTTCATCTGTGCTCTGTCGGACATATCCAGTGTAACAGGGAGACATGTTTCCGGATAATCCTTTGCGATGCTTTCCGTCTTGGAAAGTGATCTTGCTGTGATGACTGCGTTGTCGCCGTGAGAGAGAACTGCTCTTGCGATGCCTTCGCCGATGCCGCCTGCGGATGCGCCTGTGATGATCCATGTTTTTGCCATATCAGATATCTCCTTTTCTTTTGTTTTTCTTTATCTGGCTTTATCTTAAATGTTAAAGTATACTTTAAGTCAAGAGGTAGAAATAAAAAAATGAAAAAATATTTTTCGATCGGAGAAACAGCGGAACATTTCGGTATTGCGCCGTCTGCACTGCGCTGGTATGAAACGGAAGGACTGCTGGAACCGGTGACCAGAAACGAAAGCGGCAGAAGAGTATACGGGGAAAAAGAATTCCGCCGGATCAATTTTATACTGACCCTGCGGAATGCCGGGATCCCGGTGGAAGGAATCAAAAACTATGTGGATCTGTTTTATGCCGGTGCGGAGACGATACCGGAGAGGAAACAGATCCTGATCGAACAACTGGAACAGCTGAAAGAAGAAGCACGACGGCTGAACGCTGTCATTGAACAGCTGGAAGAGGTGATCGGGAATTATGAAAACACCCTCATGAAAAGGGAAATGGACAGCCGGTCGAAAGATCCCATGTATGGCAGGAAGCCTCAGAAATAACCGCTGTCCTTCCGGATTCACGAAAGGTGTTTCTGTTACAGTCTGACTGGATAGACAGCCGCAAGTCCTCCGTCGACGAGCAGTTCTACACCGTTGACATAGGAAGACTCATCCGAACCAAGATATACAGCTGCGTTTGCGATATCGCGCACATTGCCGACTTTGCCTGCCGGGATCAGTGTGGCGCGGTATTCCTGACGCGCTTTTTCTTCTTCCGGGCTTCTGCCGAGCTCACCGCCTGCGGCAGGTGTGGGAATGATGCCGGGAGCGATCGCGTTGACGCGGATCTTTCTGCCTCTCAGTTCACTGGACCAGGTATAAATAAATGATTTCATCGCGGATTTGGCTGCGATATAAAGGCTGAAGCTGGGCAGACCGAGAGATGCTGTGACAGATGTCGTCATGATGAATGTGGATCCTTCCTGCATCATCGGCAGGCATGCCTGTGCTGTGTAATACGCGCCGAGCACGTTCGTATACATGACGCGGTTGAATTCCTTTTCATCAATGTCTGTCAGGGCAACATAGCCGCCGATGCCGGCATTGCAGATGACGATATCGACATGCCCCTGTTCGGCTTTGATCTTTTCCGCTGCTCTTAACATATCTTCTTTGCTGGAAACATCCGCTGCGATATAGCCGATGTTTCTTCCAATTGATTCAGCTGCTTCCTGCAGTTTGTTTTCTCTTCTGCCGGTGATGTAGACATAGGCACCTTCTTCAACATACTGTCTGGCAATTTCAAGGCCGATCCCGGTGCCGCCTCCGGTGATCAGTGCAACTTTGTTCTCGAGTCTCATAACTGTTAACCTCCGTCTTTTCTTCAGCATAAATATTAAAGTTCACTTGAAGTCAACCGGTAAAATAAAAACCATGTCCCATGCGGAACATGTCTGTGAGAATTATCTGCCTAATGCTTTCCGGTAGATGGCATCATAGCCCTGCACCATCTTTTCGATCGTGTAGTTTTCGACAACTTCTTCTCTGGCATTTTTGATCAGATCAGAAACGTTGTTTTCCCGGAACTGGTGAATGGCATTGACGAAGGCTGCCGCGGAATTGCAGACAAAGCCTGTTTCGCCGTTGACGATCAGGTCTTTGGAACCGGCAACATTGGAGACAACGCAGAGCTTGTTCATATACATCGCTTCCAGCAGTGTCAGAGGCAGACCTTCCCAGAGGGATGTCAGGATGAACACATCCGCGGAAGCAGCCTGTTTCAGGGCTTCTTCCCAGGGCAGCCAGCCGGTGATCTTGGTATTCGGCGCAGTCAGCTTATAGCGCATCTCGCCGTCGCCGATCCAGACGAACTGCACGTCCGGCATCGCCATGGCGATCTCGTTGAACAGGGCAGGGTTTTTCTGCGGGTTGATCAGACCGGAGGTATATACCGTCAGCGGATGATCCGGGATCGCTGTTTCCTGAAGGAGCTGATCAATGCTTTCGGTATTGATGCCGTTGTTGACATAGACTGCTGTATCAGAGAATGCCAGCGCTTCGGCGTATTCACTGCGGGAACAGGCAATGGTCACACAGTTTGTTTTGGCCAGGTTCTTTTCAATGCGCCGGTACATGGACTTTGTGATCCGGTTGTGATCTTCCGCCAGGAAGAGGTAGCCGTGCGGTGTATAGAACACAGGGATGCCTGCGTTCGCGAAGATCTTGCGGCCGATGCGTCCGGCGCCGAAGCCGTGCAAATGAATGATATCGGGATGGATCTCTTCGCAGAGTGCCTTCAGTTCTGTTCCGCCTCCGCCGTCTGTCAGAGGATTGCCGTCGCTTTCAAAAGAAGTCACACTGTACATCTTTACTCTGGGATCAAACAGTGTGCGGATCTGCTGGGGTGTTTCACTGTCAGGATAGAATGCGATGCTGATATCATACGTTTCGATCAGTCGGTTTGACAGGTCCGTCAGGAATGTCAGGATACCGCCGCTGAGCCGCTTTACGGCATAGAATAAAACCGGTTTTTTGTCAGTCATATGATAGTCTCCAATTCCGAAACTTCTTTCTGTCTTCATTGTAATGCATGGAATGGAGGAAATGCGTGAACTATGATATGATTTTCTAGAATTTTGATTTTAGGAGGAAACTCCTGGAGGCGTTCATTATGCTATACTGGCTGACAATTCTTGGGATCTGTGTTCTTGCCATGATCTATGTTTTTCTGAACTACGGAAAGATCAGACGCATGGAGGAAGGAACCGAAGAAATGAAGGAACTTTCCGGTATTATCCGGGAAGGCGCCAACACATTTCTGAAGACAGAATTCCGCTCTATCTTCATCGTTGTGGCAGTCATTGCCCTCGTCTTTTCTCTGTTCGTTGAGGCAACGTCCGGACTGACGCTGATCCTCGGCGCGGCGATGAGCAGTTTCGTATGCATTCTCGGCATGCGCAGCGCGACATACGCAAATGTCCGTACTTCCAATACGGCACGACGTACGATGTCGATCGGTGAAACCGTCAAGGTTGCTCTGTGCGGCGGCGCGATCAGCGGCCTGAGCGTACAGGCGATGGGTCTGATCGGACTGATGCTCGTTCTGATCGTCTTCGGCGGCGTATCAGAAACTGCGACCGGCCATGGCCTTCTGACATCCTTCGCGTGCAATCCGACGATCACACGTCTGACGACTTACTCACTGGGCTGCTCGCTTGTCGCGATGTTCAACCGTGTTGCCGGCGGCAACTACACCAAAGCAGCGGACATCTCAGCAGATATCCTCGGCAAGATCCGTCATGATCTGCCGGAAGACGACAGCCGTGTTCCGAATACGATCGCTGACTTTATCGGCGACAATGTCAACGACATCGCCGGAAACTGTTCCGACCTTCTGGAAAGCTTCGTTGCAACGATTTCCGCCAGTCTGATGATCGCTGTGACGATCTATGACAACGCGATCAAAAACGGTACTGTGAACAGTGAAGCGCTGTTCAATGCCACGACGCTGTTCCCGGTGATCTTCGCGGGCGCCGGCATGCTGGCGTGCACGATCGCGCTGTTCCTGGCGCAGCAGAGAAAGATGGGCGACAATCCGGCCAGAGAACTGGACAAGGCAACATGGTTCTCCGCCGGCATTACGCTGGTCCTGGGCTTCTTTGCCTGTCGTTTCATCTTCGGCAATATTGAACTGTATGAAACATTCAGATTCGGATGGATCTCCCCGTGGCTGTCTGCCGTTCTCGGCATCATCAGCGGCATCGCGATCGGATCCATTACGGAATACTATACAAGCACGGATTACAAACCGACCAGAGAACTGGCCGGCATCGCGCATGAAGGTGAAGCATTCGTTGTCACAAAGGGTGACGCGATCGGTTCCCGTTCCTGCCTGCCGCCGATCCTGGTCATCGGCATTGCGCTGTTCCTTTCCGGAACGATGTGCGGCACATACGGCATCGCGATCAGTGCCCTGGGCATGCTGAGCTTCGTCGGCGCAACTGTTTCCATCGACGCGTTCGGTCCGATCGCTGACAACGCCGGCGGTATCGCTGAATCATGCCGCCTCGATGAAAAAGTACGCGCGATCACGGACAAGCTCGACGCTGTCGGCAACACGACCGCAGCCATCGGCAAAGGCTTCGCCATCGGTTCCGCTGCATTCGCGACTGTTTCCCTGATCGTTGCCTATGTTTCCAACTACACCACAAGCGGCGGCGAACCGGTCCTCAATATCGCTTCCTATGTCGTCATTGCCGGCGGCATCATCGGCGGTGCTCTGGTTGAATACTTCAGCGCTCTGCTGACAGACAACACCATCGACGCTGCCAAGCTGATGGCAGACGAAGGCGACAGACAGCTGTCCATTCCGGGCGTTCTGGAAGGCAAGGTCAAGCCGGATTACAACCGCATGATCGAAATGGCTGCGAAAGAGTCACTGCGAAAAATGCTGCTGCCGTCTGTTCTGGCGATCCTGATCCCGATCCTCGGCGGCTTCCTGTTCGGCGTCAGCTTCGTCGGCGGTCTGCTGGTCGGCGCAACGATCTCCGCGATCCCGCGGGCGATCTTCATGGGCAACTCCGGTGGCGCGTTCGACAACGCCAAGAAGTATATCGAAAGCGGAGCGATCCCCGGATCTGAAAAGGGAACGCCTGCCCACAAGGCAGCTGTTACAGGAGACACAGTCGGCGATACAAGAAAAGACGTTGTCGGCGTTGCGCTGGATATCTTCATCAAGACGATGTCCACAGTCGCAAACTCCATGGCTGTCCTGTTTACCCACTTTACATTATTCAAATAAGATCTTACCGGCTGAAATGCCGGTTTTTTCATGTCTGCGGCAGTATAATGGAAGTGGAATAACACCACAGTTTCAGGAGGATCATATGAGCAGTTTTAAAGATCTCAGGATCGTTGATATTTTTTATCAGACTTCATTATTCTTTCCGATGCCGGTCGTGCTGATCAGTACGCTGACCGACGACGGAAAGACGACATGCGGACCGTACTCTCTCGTGCAGCCGTTCTACATCGCCGGAAAAGACTATTACGCGATGATGCTGTGCTGCCGCAATTCCAGCAATACCGCACAGAATCTGATCCGCTCAAAGAAGTGCGTCATCAATTTCCTGCCCGACAGGAGAAAGTATTTCAAAGAGACAGTCCGGCTGGGCTGGCCGGGTGATACGCCGGAAGAGAAGATGAAAGATTTCAAATTCCATCTCGAAGACGGGCTGATGTGCAGAGAACATCCGGGTGAACAGTTCCCGCAGGTGATCCGGGAATCATTCCAGGCAATGGAATGCACATGGATGGACAGCCTTGAACACTGCGAAGACACCAGGCTGCTGAGGGAAGGGGAGGACAAATACGAACAGGATTCCTACCATGACTTCAACGGCATCACATCCCCGTACGGCGCCCACTTTGTTCTGCGGGTGGACAGGATCCTGATGAAGCGGAAGTATTACAATGCGATCGTCAACGGCGTCAAGGCAGCAAGCTTCCCGCCGTGTCCTGTCGATTACGGCTACCGGGATTCCAAAAACTTCTGGTATCATCGCAGAGGCAGGATGATCCCGGAACTGCTGCCGATGCGCCAGACGACAGTGGATTCGGTGCGCTACGTCGCTGAAAGGATCGATCCTTCAGTAAAGTTTACAGATGATGCCTGTGAGATGCTGGTCAACGTGCCCCGTGTCTTCCTGCCTACGATCCTGAAAGGATGCGTGAAATGGGCAAAAGAAAACGGCGTAAGTGAGATCACCGCGAAAGAAATGCAGATCATCAACGACAAGAGAAACAAGGAAAAAAAGAAAAAGAAGTAAAAAAGAGGATGGCTGAGTCAGTCATCCTTTCTTGCGGTAATGATCATAAGACCTTCAGGAGATGCTTTGCGCAGGGAATCAAGATCATGATTCAGGGACTGGCTGGAACCGATGATCTTTTCTTCTTTTGAAAGCAGGAGCCATTTCCGGAAGGAGAAAGACTGTTCTGCTTCGCTGTCATCCACAATGAAGGGAATATCATTTCCGATCCGGATCTTCTGGTCTCGGTAATGAATGCTCTGGATGTAACTGAGCGGATCCCTTCGCCAGGTCGTTCCTTTTCTGAGGACACCGTCTTTTTCCTGCCACACGGTAAAGATGACGGTGACAGGACGGGCAAGGGAATAGTAGGCGTCTGTTGGATCAGATGCTTTGAGAGAAAGCAGAGGAAGATGCGCATGGATGCCGGCTGTGCCGAGCAGGATCAGTATTGCGGCAGATGCCGCCAGCACCGGTCTGCGCAGTTTCGCGGGCTTTGGAGCACACAGTCCGGCAAGGAAGAAGAACGCATACAGCCAGAGACTGAGAACGGACTTCGGATGCATGGCACGCATCAGAACGTCATAGCAGAAACTGCTGTAAGGAAGGTGGGTGGTCTGCGATATCATCTGGTTTTCATCATAGATGATCTCATAGTATGCCGGATCTGTCGTGGAACGTATGAGTTCCACGCTGCCGATGAGCAGGATCATGCAGATGACTGCCGGAATAACAAGCAGTGCGATATGCATGATTTTGGACACTTTGTCAGGCAGCTGTTTCTTTGTCAGGATCATGATCAGACGGGCAGTCTGATACAGAAGAATGCCGATGGCCAGCGGAGCGAGAATATACTGCAGAACGATCTGGTTTGCCCACAGATAGATATCGTTGAATGAGATCCTTTTCGTCAGAATATTCTGAAGGATCCACACAGCAGCTGCCAGGGCTGCGCTCAGTCCGGTCTCTGCCAGAACAGGAACCAGTGCCGGATCCGCTGTGACAGGCGGCTTCGGCGTGCCGTACAGCAGGGTCTCAATGTCTGTGTCCAGAGCTTCAGCCAGCGCCTTCAGCATTTCAATATCCGGCTGGGATCTGGCGGTCTCATAGTTTGAAACAGACTGCCGAGTGACATGCAGGCGTTCTGCCAGCATTTCCTGCGTCAGCCCCAGTTCTTTTCTGCGCTGACTGATATGTTTTCCGATATTGCTGTTCATAATACGTTCCTTTCCGCTTTCATCATGGCAGAAGGCGGGTCAGAAGTCACGCAAAGAACCTTGGCATCGGGCATTTCTTATGGATGAACGGTGGAAATGTCGTTCTGAGTGATGCGGATACGGAAGCGGAAATGATATACACGCTCCTGTCTGAACTGGTATTCATCGATGAGCTGAATGCCTCTGACACTCTGCAGTTTTTTTATTTCCCGGGAAATATATCCTTGCTGCTTCGGATGCTGCCAGGGATCTCCTCACAGGAAGAACGGCATATGCACTGATCTGTTCAGAAGATGAAACAGGATCGATTTCTGAAAAACAGATCTCAGTGGATTTCTTTTACGGGCAATGGAAGGGAACAGACCAAAAGAAATGATATTAATTCTTTTTTGAGAATTACCGGGTTTCTTGTTGTAAATGAATATATATGAGAAAATAATCCGGAGGTGAGCACTATGAAAAAGATCTTTATGGCTGTACTTTGTCTGTTTCTGATCTCTGCCTGCGCGCAGGAGGAAAAGAAACCGGAAAAGAACCTGGCTGATGAATATACAGAACTCGCGAAAGAAAATGTATTCGTGTACGCGCCGCAGGAAGATATCCTGGCAATGCTGGAACACGGCACCGGCATCGTGTTTCTCGGTTTTCCGGAATGTCCGTTCTGTCAGGCATACGTGCCGATGCTGAATGACGCGGTGAAGGACACCGGACTGAAAGTCCTGTATTACAACATCTTTGATGACCGGATGAAACGGACAGAATTCTATCAGAAGGTCGTTTCTCTGCTGGACGGGCAGCTGGACTTTGACAGCAGCGGCAAGCCCCGCATCTATGTGCCCGATGTGACATTTATTGTAAACGGACAGATCATCGGTCATGACAACGAGTCCTCCATGGTGGACAGCAGCGAAGTCAAACCGGAAGATTACTGGACTGCGGAAAAAAAGGAAGCACTGCATAAAAAACTGCAGGGACTGGCAGCGGAAACAGCTGAAGCCAAAGCAAAAAAAGACAAGGAAGGCTGCGATTCCGGATGTGAGGTAAAACCCTGAGTCCAGATCATATTGCATGCTTTGAAATGAAGTGATATAATATCACGGCATATCAAAAACGAAAGGAGTTCTCCGAATGCTCAACGCATTATTAATGATCGTATCGGCAATGCTGATTATCCTGTCATTGCTTCAGAGCGGAAAATCCGATGGCATCTCCGGTGCGTTTACCGGAAACGGCGGATTGAACCTCTTTGCAAATACCAAAGAGAGAGGATCTGAAAAGGTCATCTCCAATATGACAATGGTGCTTGGAATCGTCTTCTTTGCACTTGTCATCCTGATCAGGGTCGTTGGTTGATCAAAAGCCGGTACATCACCGGTTTTTTGTTTGGAATAAGAAGATGATTAAAGACATGAAAGAAAAGATCCTGCAGTATCTGGAGGATCACCCGAAGGGTAAGAAAAAAGAAAAAGACATGGTGAAAGATCTGCCGGTCACAGAAGAGGACGCGGAAGATTTTCAGAATGCCCTGACCGATCTGATCAAAGAGTTTGAGATCATTCAGGAAAAAGAAGGCAATTTCCGCACGGCTGACCAGGCAGGCGTATTTACCGGTGTTCTTTCTGTCGCCGCCAACGGCATGGGCTATATCGACCGCGAAAAAGGTGATTCCGTCAGGATCAGCGAAGAAGACCAGCTGGACGCGATGGACGGAGATACGGTCCTGATCCGCTGCCTTCCCTGGCAGGTTTACGGCGAAGTTCTGAAAGTGCTCAAGCGCGCTAAGGATCATCTGATCGCGACGTACTATGATAACGGCAAAGGCCTTCATCTGCATGTCGACGACGAGAAGCTTGCGAAAAGACGTCTGAAGGTCCTGACAGCCAGAAATTTTACCCCGGTTGACGGTCTGAAAGTCCTCTGCGCCATTGAGAAATATGGAAACCCGCTGACTCTCAGAGTAGAAAGATCGATCGGTCATAAAGACGATCCCGGCGTGGATGTGCTTTCCGTTCTGCTGGATCATGACATCGATCCGGAGTTTCCGCAGGAAGCCATGCAGGAAGCTGAGGCAATGCCTGCTTCCGTCAGGGAAGCGGATCTTGCCGGCAGGACCGATCTGCGCAAAGAACGCACCGTTACGATCGACGGCGATGATTCCAAGGACTTTGATGACGCGGTGGCAGTAGAGAAAAATGATTTCGGATGGCTGCTGAAAGTATCCATTGCGGATGTCTCCCACTACGTGAAAGCAGGAAGCGCTCTGGATAAAGAGGCATACGAAAGAGGATGCAGCACCTACGCGCTGGATACCGTCGTACCGATGCTGCCGCACATTCTCAGCAACGGCATCTGTTCTCTGAATCCGCATGTCGACAGACTGACGCTGACATGTCAGATGCAGATCGATGAGAACGGGATCATCACAGACTACGATCTGTATCCGAGCGTGATCTGTTCAACAGAACGGATGACATATAAAAACGTGAACAGGATCCTGGATGGTGATGAGGAGATGTGCGCGAAATATGCGCATCTCGGCGATCTGTTCACAGAGCTTGCCGCGTGTGCAGACGCGATCCGCGCGCACCGCATGGAAAAAGGCGCGATCGAATTCGCTTCCACAGAATCAGAGATCATCTGTGATCCGAAAGGACATCCGCTGTCCGTCGGCGTCAAGGAACGGGGACACGGAGAAAGGATCATTGAAGACTGCATGATCGCTGCCAATGTCTGCGTCGCGAACTTCATGAAGTGGCAGTCCATACCGTCCGTATACCGGATCCACGAAGAGCCGAAGGCAAGACGGATCAGTGATTTCATAAAGATGTCGGAAACGATGGGGCACAAGCTGATCGCCGGCAGGAACCAGCTGTATCCCAACGAGATCCAGCGGTATCTTGAATCTGTCAGCAGGACGCCGGAATACCCGGTGCTCAGCAGAATGCTGCTGAGGTGCATGCAGAAGGCAAGGTATGACGCGTCCTGTTCCGGACATTTCGGACTGGCCGAAGAAGAATACCTGCATTTCACGTCACCGATCCGCAGATATCCCGATCTGATCGTGCACCGCATGCTGAAAAAATACAGCTTCTCTCAGTGTCTTGACGAAAAAGAAAGAAACAGAGATGAGAGATTCTGTCAGGATGCGGCAGAGATGTCCTCTGTCCGCGAGAGGATCAGTCAGGACGCGGAATATGAATGCGACGACATGAAGAAAGCGGAATACATGGAAGACCATCTCGGTGAGACATTTGAAGGCGTGATCACTTCGGTCACCGCCAGGGGTCTGTTTGTAGAGCTGCCCAATACAGTCGAGGGTCTTGTCAGGACCTACGAGATGACAGATGACTACTATGAATTCGACCGTGACCGCATGCAGCTGAAAGGCGAGCGATCCGGCAGAGTCTTCCGGATCGGCATGAAAGTGAAAGTTAAGGCAGTCGCTGCCAGCCGGCAGGAAAGAACAGTTGATTTCATTCTTCAGGGAAAAAACGGTACAATAGATAGAAAGAACACAGGAACACGCAGAAATGGCAGGAAATGACAAAGAAAAAACAGTAGCGTTCAATCGCAGAGCTTCCCATGATTATTTCCTGGAAGACCGGTATGAATGCGGAATGGTCCTGACCGGAACAGAGATCAAATCGATCCGGGACGGAAAAGTACAGTTCAAGGATTCCTATATTTCCATCTACGGAGGTGAAGCCTGGATCAAGGGAATGCACATCTCTCCGTACAAACACGGCAACCAGTTTAACGTTGATGAGACAAGAGACAGAAAACTGCTGCTTCACAAAGATGAGATCTGCAAGCTCCACCAGAACGTCAGGCTGAAAGGCTACACGCTTGTGCCTGTCAGGATCTATCTGAAGCAGGGAAGAGCAAAACTTGAGCTTGCCCTGGCAAAAGGAAAGAACCTGTATGACAAACGGGAAGATTCCAAGCTCAGAGACGCAAAGCGGGAGATGGAAAAAGCTCTGAAACTGAGGTAATTATGGAAGACATTATCACGATACTGAAAGAACATCTGAACAGATATCCGCAGATGCGTCCCCAGGACGTCGTCAAGCTTCTGTACCAGTATGAATACGGACCCGGTCATATGATCAGGGATGACGCAATGAAACTGTACGAACTGATGAAAGAATGGGATGAAACAGAAGCGGATGAAACAATGCCGCTGTATGAGAACATCGGCAACATGATGAGCAGAGTCAACATCGCGAAAGCAAAGACGATGTTCACACCGGAACAGATCAACGATCTGTTTGTCAGGACCGCGAACATCCACAGAGGCTCCATGGCTGATTTCATGAGAGACATGAAGATGATCCGCAGACATCTTCCCGAACTGCCCGTTTCCTTTACAGAAACGGAATATGATGAATACCTTGCATGGTACCGCAGCGAAGGATATCCGTCTGTGCATCACAGCCGGGAATACCACGACTTATACCATCCGCACTACCGTGTGATCTTCACCAATATGATCCGTTCTCTGGAAGAAGATCCATCTTGATTTTGAACAGTGCCGGTGCTATATTGCATATGCATCGGACATATGGGGTTGTAATGGTTTCGACAGGTCTATGTTTGATTCAGGCTGCAGTGGAGCGGTGACCATATCACCAATTAAATTTAAACGCTAACACAAACAGAGGCTACGCGTTCGCCTAAAGAAACGCCTGCTGCATTCTGCGCTTGATGCGCCCGCAGCACTCCGGCTTCCGGATCTTCCGCTGACGGAAGCTGTGTAACAAAGCTGATAAGGTGATCCTGACGTCTGTAGGGTGATCCCGACAATTTACAGACAGATTCATCCGACGGTTAGCTCACTGACATGCCGGATGTCTTATCCAACAGTGAGATAAACTGTAGACGCCGGAATGTGGGACGATTCCTGGACAGGGGTTCGACTCCCCTCAGCTCCACCATATATTCAAAAAAAGGCTGCTTTTGCGATGATTGCAGTCTTTTTCGTTGTTTAGGCACACACGTGTGTGCCTGGAAAGGAGCTAAAAATGAGCAAGACCTATGCAGAAATCGCCATGGAAGTTATCCGTGAAGACTGGGAGCTTCGTAAATCACAAGGTAACCCGACTTTTAATCAGGAGAGAATAGCCCGCATAATGGGCATTTCACGCTCTCAGCTCGCGAAAGCACTTGGGGAGGATAAGAATCCCACAATAACCTTTCTTTGCGCGTATGCGACCGCTGTAGGCCGTCCTATCGACGAATTACTCTACACGATCGGACGTCGAGAGGTTGAGGAGCAGA
>JAILCN010000236.1 GCA_024680365.1 Solobacterium sp. | reverse complement strand
AACGCCCTCAAAGCAGGTCAGACGGCGGTCATCAGCACCAACCCACAGCAAATCACTGAGAATCTGTTTTGTGCAATGCATTATTATGCCTCCTTGGTTTCTACTCCTCTATCTTATGCGATTTCCCGGCGGAATGCTATTATCAGCTGACTGTCCGTGTCTGTTTTTGCCATTTCTGCAGGATACATTTTTGTTTCTGCGCGGATGAGTGATACAATTACATCAATATATATGAGGAGGATCGGACTTATGAATATTCCCGAGATTCTTGCCTCCGGTAGGATCACCCTTTCTTTTGAAGTATTCCCGCCCAAGAAGGCAGACGGATTTGTCGCGGTGAAGGAGGCTTGCGAAAAGATCGCCGGCCTGCACCCGGATTTCATGTCCGTCACATGCGGAGCCGGCGGAACGACAGTCGGCTATACGCTTGAACTCGCCCGCAGGCTGACAGAAGATACACTGACGCCTGTTCTTCCCCATCTGACCAGCGTTGCCTTCAGTGAAGAAGAAGCGCTGAAATTCCTGCATTACTGCGAATCGTTCGGCATCGGCACGATCATGGCGCTGCGCGGAGACATTCCCGAAGGCGGCCGGAAGAAGAATGATTTTGAGCATGCCGAAGACCTGATCCGCTTCATCAAGGCAAACTCATCCCTTGCCATCGGCGCAGCCTGCTATCCGGAAGGACATCCGGAAAGCCGGAACAAGAAAGACGACATCCGCTATCTGAAACAGAAAGTCGATGCCGGCGTGGATTTCCTGACGACCCAGATGTTCTTCAACAACAACATCTTTTATAATTTCCTGTACCGGGCAAGAGAAGCCGGCATCCAGGTGCCGATCCTTGCCGGCATCATGCCGATCACGAATGCCATCCAGCTGAAGCGCTCTGTCGCCCTCAGCGGCACCAATGTTCCGGAACGCTTCCGGGCCATCGTCGACTGCTTCGGCAGCGATGAGAACGCGATGAAGCAGGCAGGCATCATCTATGCCTCCGAACAGATCATCGACCTGATTGCCAACGGCGTGCGTCATATCCACGTCTATTCCATGAACAAGCCGGATGTCGCGGAAGGCATCCTGAACAACCTGAGAGATATTCTGAAATGATCGAAGCCGACCGGAAAGAAATCAGACGCTACATCGGACTGAAAAACACGGAAGTGCCGGAAGTCGACGCCATGATCGAACGCTGTCTGAAAAGACTGCAGAAGGTCATCCGTCCCGTTTCCGTTTTCCGCAGCTTTCCTGTTGCCTTTGAAGACGGCATGCCCGTCATCGCCGGTCATTCCACATACAGCAAAGACCTCGCCCGCAATCTGTCAGGATGCAGAGAAGCTGTTCTGCTGGCCTGCACGATCTCCGCGGAAGCGGACCGCTGCATCCGCCGGGCGGAAAGCATCTCTTCCCTGGAAGGAACGGTGATGAACGCCTGCGGCTCAGCCCTTGCGGAAGCATACTGCGAAAGCCTGAACAGAGAGATCACCGCGAAATACGCGGTACAGGGCATCCATACAAGACCACGCTACTCACCCGGGTATGGCGATCTGGCTCTGTCTTTCCAGAAAGAGTTCTTTGAGCTTCTCAATGTAACGAAATATACCGGCATCGTTCTCAATGACAGCTTCATGATGGTGCCGCTGAAATCCATCACTGCCGTGATCGGTCTTGCGGAAGAAGAAACAGACTGCGCAGACAGCGGCTGTGAGACCTGTTCAAAACAGAACGACTGCGAATACAGGAGAATGTGACATGAAAACAGTAAGAGAAAGAATCGGAAAAGAATGGCTGTTCTTTGACGGCGGAAGCGGGACCATTCTCCAGAAAAAAGGACTGAAAGGATCCGAGTCGCCAGAGCGGTGGAACCTCAGCCATCCGGAAGACATCATTGATCTGCATGCCGGATATCTCAATGCCGGCTGCAATATCTTCAATACGAACACCTTCAGCGCCAACCGCTTCCATGATCCGGATGATCTGGAAGAAGTCGTCAGGGCAGCGGTGCGCCTCGCCAAAGAAGCGCGCGTCAGGACAAACCGGGAAGACGCCTATATCGCCCTCGATATCGGTCCGACCGGCAAGCTGCTGAAACCGCTCGGTGACCTGGACTTTGAAGAAGCAGTGGAGATCTTCGCAGAAGTGATCCGCTATGGCATTGATGAAGGCGTTGATCTGATCCAGATCGAAACGATGAACGACAGCTATGAAGCCAAGGCTGCCCTGCTTGCGGCAAAGGAAAACAGCGACCTGCCTGTCTTCATCACAACGACCTATGACAAAGACGGCAAGCTGCTGACTGGCGGCACGCCGGAATCCCTGATCCCGATGCTGGAAGGACTGGGTGCCGATGCCGTCGGCATCAACTGTTCGCTCGGCCCGCGGGAAATGATGCCGGTCATCCGGAGGATCGCGGACGTCGCTTCAAAGCCTGTCCTCGTCGTGCCCAATGCGGGCCTTCCCGAAACAAGACATGGCATGACCGTCTATCCGGTGCAGGCAGATGAGTTCGCGGAATTGATGAAAGAGATCGCCTCGTTCGGCGTTCACGGCATGGGTGGCTGCTGCGGCACGACCCCGGAACACATCCGGAAGCTGATTGAAACGGTCAGTCCCCTTCCCTTCAGAGAACCGGAAGAAAAGAACAGAACGTTTGTCTCTTCCTACGGCGCAGCTGTTGAGATCGGCACGGAAACACGCGTGATCGGTGAACGGATCAATCCGACCGGCAAGAAGAAATTCCAGGAAGCCCTGCGCCGCAAGGACATCAACTATATCATTACCCAGGGTCTTGCCCAGGAAGACGCCGGCGCAGATATCCTCGACGTCAACGTCGGCCTGCCCGGCATCAACGAAGCGGAAATGATGAAGGGAGTCTCGGAAGCGCTGCAGGCAGTCACTGCCCTGCCGCTGCAGATCGATACCTCTTCTCCGGAAGCACTGGAAACCGCCCTGCGCCGCTACAACGGCAAAGCGCTGGTCAATTCCGTCAGCGGCAAACAGGAATCCATCAAAGCTGTCTTCCCCATCGTAAAGAAATACGGCGGTTCTGTCGTCGCCCTGTGTCTGGATGAAAACGGCATACCAGAAACAGCGGACGGCCGCATCGCGATCGCGCAGAAGATCATCGCGGCAGCAGGATCCTATGGCATTCCGAAAAAGGAGATCCTGATCGACGGACTGACCATGACCGTCTCCTCCGATCCCCGCTCCGCTCTTGTTACGCTGGAAACCATACGGCGCGCCCATGAGGAACTCGGATGCCATACCGTATTAGGCGTTTCCAACGTCTCCTTCGGACTGCCGCAGAGGCCTGTGATCAACTCCTATTTCCTCTCCATGGCGATGGCAGATCATCTTTCTGCCGCCATCATCAATCCCAATGACGTGACGATGATGGCTGCTGTGCGGGCATCCAAAGCACTGCTTGCCCAGGATGAAAGAGGACTGGATTATATCGAAGCATATGCCGACGCGAACCTGCAGACGACCGTCACAGCGTCCTCTGCCGCAAAGGCAAGAGACCTTTCTGATGAAACATTGTATGCCTGCATTGAGCGCGGTCTGAAAGATAAGGCAGTTATTCTGACAGAAAACCTTCTGAAAGAAGGAAATGCTCCGCTTGACATCATTGACAGACACCTGATCCCGGCACTGGACAAAGTCGGCAAAGGCTTTGAGGCAAAGACAGTCTATCTGCCCCAGCTGCTGATGAGCGCCGACGCTGCCAAGGCATCGTTCGCTGTCATCCGCGAAGCCATGGCTGGCAATGAGTCAGATATCAAAGGCCGTGTGATCATGGCAACCGTCAAAGGCGACATCCATGACATCGGCAAGAACATCGTCAAAGTCCTGCTGGAAAACTACGGCTATGACGTGATCGATCTCGGCAAGGATGTCGATCCGGAAGTCATCGTTGAAACAGCCGTCAAGGAAGACATCAGGCTCGTCGGTCTGTCCGCGCTCATGACAACGACCGTACCTTCCATGGCGGAAACGATCAAACAGCTCAGAGCTGCCAAACCGGACACAAAGATCATTGTCGGCGGCGCTGTCCTGACCCAGGAATACGCCGATGAGATCGGCGCAGACGCATACGGCAAAGACGCGATGGCTACAGTCCGCTACGCGGATTCCCTGTTCGCGCCGGAAGAAAACAAAGCAGAGTAAAAAAAGAAGTCTCTGGACAAGATAAAACGTCTCGTTCAAAGACTTTTTTATACAGTCAGGCAGTTTTTTTGCGCAGACGGACATGACCGCTGCAGATGTGTGATGAAAACGCGGAAAAAAAGAATATATTTGAGTATACGCGATGACAGCGAAGAAAGGAAACACACAAATGCCAACAGTTTCAAGCGGTATCTTATTTGACGCGAACACATTTAATCTGAAAGAAATCAGGATCTCAGAAGTACGGAAAGAAGTGCACTCGCTCCTGGTGAACGGAGAAACCATTGAATGCGCGTTCATGACGGTCCGGGACCAGGTGATCTTTACCAACAAGAGGATCTTTGTGGTCAACGTACAGGGATTCACAGGAAAGAAGATTTCTTATCTTTCCTACCCGTATTCAAAGGTGCAGTACTACGGAATCGAAACAGCCGGTTTCCTGGATATCGACAGTGAGCTGATCCTTGCCTTCAATAACGGAGCGCATCTGCAGTTTGACTTCAAAACAGCCGTTGATATCACGAAACTGAACAACCTGATCTCTTATTACGTGCTGTAACAAAAACTGAAGTCCAAAGGAAAAGGAATCGCACGGATTCCTTTTTCAGTCTTCTTTCAGCAGTTCCTGCATAGCCAGGCGGTACTTCTCCAGCCGGGCGTAATCTTTTTCCGTCGGTTCGGGGATCCTGTCGATCTCGCTGTTGTTGATGAGATCTGCCATCTTGACCTTTGCGGCGATCGGATTCTGTTTTGCCCGGCATATGAAATCCATGTAGTCTTCCCCGATCCTGCGGGTCAGCGCTTCCACCGCTCTGATAATACGGTTGCTGTAGCCCATTGCCCGCAGATCTTCGGCAGTCACGCCGCAGTCTTCCATGACGTCATGGAGCAGTGCGGCAGTTTTTTCATCTTCCGTTTCACACAGCAGCGCCACACAGACAGGATGGAGGATATACGGATTGTTTCCCTTGTCTCTCTGGCCGAGATGCTTTTCATAGGCAAACAGCAGCGTATGCCAGAGATCCGGTTCCTGGCATCTGAGCCGGAAGATCAGCCGGTCTCCGCCGGTTTCCTGCACAAAGCCGAACGCGTCAGCGATATGCACGGTGATCCTCTGCTTTTTGTCGCATTCCATGACAAGCTCGCGGATGCCGTGTTCTTTTGCGTAGCTCACACAGGCAGCCGTCAGCTCTGTTGCGTAGCCGTTCTGCCAGCAGTCCTGGGCCAGCACCCAGCCGATCTCACTGGCATCTTCATCATAGACATGAAAGATCAGATGCCCGATCAGCCGCTCATCTTCCCGGCGGATCACAGCATATACGGCAGGCTCTTCCGAGAGTCCGTATTCCCGGATGAACCGCTTTGTTTTCTCTTCGTCAAACGGTTCCTCGATGTATTCCATGACATCGGGATCAGACAATACTTCATACAGCCTGTCCGCGTCATCTTCTTCGAATCTGCGCACATACAGTCTTCTTGTTTCAAACAGCATATTCATCATTCAGCCACCCCAGATTGATCCTTACTTCTTTCTTTTCAATATCCTGATTGGAATAACAGCATGTATCAAAGCCAGTCAGCTGAAATCCCATATGCAGGTAGAATTCGATCGCGTTGACATTGCCGGACTGCGCTTCCAGCAGAAGCGCCCGGTAATTCTTTTCTTTTGTGATCTGTTTTGCCAGATCGATCAGCGCCCTGCCGATGCCCTGTCCCCGCAGTTCTTCATCTACGAACAGTTCTGTCATCCAGAAGCGCTTTGACCATTCTTCCGGCGCGATCTCAACAGCCGCCTTCAGTTCGCCGTTTATGATGACGCCATACGCTTCCGCGCAAGGCCACCAGTCTTCATACAGGCGGTCGGGATATTCATACGCGTTCGGATCATGGAAATACGGCTGCTCAAACTTCTTCTTTTCGATCGGTACCGCAAAGCCGTCATCTGTCTTCGTTACTGCGATGTCATAGTAATATTCCGATGTCCAGGCGACCGGGATCGCTGTGCCTTTCCATACCGCAGGATCCAGTTTCTCAATCTGATATGCCACAGATCATCCCCTTCTTTCTTCTCTGAGAGGCTTCTCCCAGAAGACAGTAAATCCATTCTCTTCCGCCAGTCTGTCAATGACGTCCCTGAAGGTCTCCAGCAGTTCCGCTTCCCGCTTCTTTGAGCGTCTGCCCGGCGCGCTGTACAGTTCCTCTGTGAAATACGCGTCATAGCTGACGGCATAGTCTTCCTCATCACGGTGCGGGAAAAAAGTCACCGCCGCTTCATAGCGGATCATGCCGGCTTCCGAATGACTCACCAGCATCACCAGACACGCTTTCCGTTCCACATCATTGAAGCTTCCTTCCGCTTCAAAATACTGTTCATATACATTGATCTCTGCCATGATTTTTCTTCCTTTTCCTGTCTGTATTATCGCACATCCTGAAAAAGAAAACTTCCTGTTCCTCACAGGAAGTCCTTACTCTTTCGGAATGTGCCGGAGCGCATTCATCAGCGGATCATACAGCACAAAGGCGATGATCAGATTTGCTGTGCCGTGGATCAGATCATACGGAATGCCGGCTGCCCACCAGGCGACGGCAGCTGCCGGACCGTGCAGCACAAGTGTGACCAGCGCGCAGAGTGCGCCGAAGGCAAAGCCGAACAGACACGACAGGATCGCTGCCTTCCATTTGTCCATGCCCTTTGCCAGAGCCGCGCTGAGCAGTACCAGCAGCGGCCAGACATAGAAGTAGGTAATGGTCCATACACTGATGCCCCACCAGAGGCATTCAATGCCGGCAAACAGCAGAACAGCTGCCAGTGCTGTGCGCCAGCCGAACCAGACGGTATAAATGATCGTCAGAAGACTGATCAGCTCCACGTTGGCAAACGCGTTCAGTGCCCATTTGGCCGCTTCCATGACGGCTGTCATGGCTGCGATCCAGACCAGTCTTCTGATCAGGGAATGATACTCACCCATTGCTTAGTAATTTTCGTACGCGAATGTAAATACGTCTTTGTCAGCGACCGGCTGCTGGTCTGCCATATACATGCCGTATTCACCGTTGACATAGATCGCCCAGTACGCCTTGTCAGCGTCGCTTGCTGTCTTGCCGTCCACTTCGGTAATGAACATGCCGTACTGTCCGACGTCACTCTTGTATGTGAAGCCGACAGCGCTGAAGTCATCCATCGCGCCTTTGAGGAACTCAGCGTCTGTTCTGCCTTCAAACTTTTTCACATTGCCGTCTTTGTCTTTGACTTCAATGACGACTGCCTTGGATCCCTGCATGCCCTTCGGTTTTGTAAAATACCAGACGCCGAGCAAGAGAGCGGCGACGACCGCGACGATCGCGATCCACATTGTTTTTTTGTTGTTGTCCTTCATTTCTATCCTCCTGAAGCTGTTCAGAGAATTCCACGAAGCACGAAAAAAACAATTTCCGCGGATCGTGACATTCCCAGTTTCCCGTGGGATTCTTCACAAAAGATCCAGGCAGGTCTTCCGGCTTGCGCCTCATCACAGCATGCGCCTTCTCAGTTTCCCAATGGCATTCATGCACGCTGCTCTTCGCTTACGGCGACGGGTTCGTACAGGACTTTCACCTGTTTCCCTTTTCAGGATGACCAACAGACTGCTCTGCTCATCCCACCTGCATCTTTCCACAGGCTTTCCAGCCAGTAAGTATTGTATCAGTCAGAATGCAATACGGCAATTCTGATCCGGCTGTCCTCATTTTGCCCCATGCAAAAACCGGTTCATTATATATAGAACCGGTCCGTTTTCTGATGCGGCAAGAATCATTCACGATCATACAGCGGACAGATCCGTCCGCCTGCTGTATATCCGTTCTCAGTTGTTTTTCATCCTGTTTTCAAGAACAGCAGCGATCTCTTCCCTGCTCTTGCCGTATTGTCTGGCAGTTCTCTCAGTCGCCTCATTTTCATCACTCAGAATATCCAGAAGCGCATCATACAGCTTGATGATTCCAATTGCTTCACCTTCTTCTATACCTTCCTGTTTCGCACGGTACAGTTCATATTCGTAGTTCATAAAAATTTTTAGCGGCGGAAACCCACTTACTTCAGTAGGTGGGAGGAGCCGCTTTCTCCTTTCTATTTAGCCTTGCTCGGCTATGTACCTTTCGATAGTTGCTGATGATACTTCTTCAATACTGCACGCGAAGTATCCGTCAGACCAGAAAATGTGCTTCTTCCAATAGTGCTTGGCAAGGTGTGTCCTGTAACGAACCCATAAATAGTGAGTCGTTCGCTTCTTGAGAATACTGACGATATCGCAGATACGTTCTGTGGTGTCGTATTCTAAAAGTATGTGGATATGGTCCTTGTCTGTTT
>JAILCN010000233.1 GCA_024680365.1 Solobacterium sp. | reverse complement strand
GGGTGCCTTTTGTAACGGCATCGCCGTCAAGGATCGCCCCGATGCAGATGCACTTGCAGTCGGTATCAATGATGACTGCGCCGTCGATCGAAGTCAGATAGGTCATCAGGCCGATCTTTTCATGGAGATAGACAGGCAGGATGCCGGTAGCGGTTTTCGCTGCCCGCAGACGGAGCGATTCGCTTTCTGCCGCGTCCGGCGTACCGATAATGATGATCGTACCATGCCGCTGTCTTGCGGCTGCCCGGATCACTTTTTCAATATTGTAGATCTGTTCTTCATTCAGACCTTTGCCCAGCGGACCGAGGCACTTTGTGATATTGAAATTGGACTGGGTCTGGGTGTGGATATGATATCTCGCGTTATAGAAGGAGATCTTTTTGTTCTCTTCGTAGGTGATCGTCCAGGAGAGATGGCCCCAGATCCTGACCTTGCATTCCGAAGGCCAGAGGTCTCCGGTGGTCAGGCCGATGATCTTGCCGGCGTCATTGATGACGAGCGCGACATAGCGGTCAGACAGTTCGACAAGCTTGCGGATCTGCCGCAGGTTTTCCACCGAGAAAGCGACCGGATCGCTCAGAACAATGTCCAGGCCTGCTTTCTTTGTCCGCTTTTCCGCAGCACCGATATACTTCGGCACATAGATGGTACAGTCGATATATGCGCCTTCGTACGTCAGGGCAGAGAGCGTCTGGATCAGATTGATATCCAGCAGATAGAATCCGTAGAAGAACTCCGCAACTCCGGAGGAGATCAGCGGTTCGTACATATGGGAGATCTTCAGACGCTTCATGCCGAGCGTTGAGATCTGCCGCATCAGCTCTGAGAAGAAGGCTCCGGTAATAAACTGCAGGGGACTGATCCCGTTCTCCCGGAAATCGATCACGACAAACACGTCGTTCTGATACCAGGAATAGGAATTGTCAAAGTTATCGATCTTGGAAATATCTTCGATGATGTACGTTTCGATCTTGTTGGTGCGATGCGAGACGACAGCGACAGGGTAACCTTTTTCCATGCCCTGTTCCACGGTCCGCCGCTCTGTGCTGAAATACATTCTGACATCAGGAATGTATTTAGGATCGTTGTAAATATGCTTCATCATGCCAATATAAAGATCTCTGATCTTCAAAAAGAGGTCTTCTTTCCGGACAGACGGATCATCGATCAGCTGATCCCAGTAGTTTCTTCTTTTTCTCTTCATGATATTTCTCCGCTGAATGATGTACTTAAAGAATAGCATGTTTATATATAAAAAGACAAAAAGTGTTCCGGAGAACACTTCTCAGCAGGATATGATCTCAGGCGCCGGAATTGCCGGGCAGGATCAGCACCTGGTCTGGATATCCGAATTCTGCGCATAATGCGCCTTCCGTGAATCCGTACTTTTTGTAGAGTGCCCGGGGAGCAGTTCCGCGCTCATCTTCCGCGCGGAAGGTTGTGACAGTAATGTCACGCTGTCTGTCCAGTCTGTTCAGTGCATGGTCCAGCAGAAGGGCACCGATGCCTTTTCTGCGATGTTCAGGAGAAACAGCCAGAAAACAGATCATATTCCGTTTCCGGGAAAACAGGATCACGCCTGTGATCTCACTGTTTTCTTTTACGCACAGTGCTTCCTGACGCTGCATAAAACGCAGGACAGTTTCTCTGTGTTCACGCAGGTCCTGTTCGGTTTCCAGCCCCGGAAAGGAGGGACTGACTGTGCGGACAAACTTCATCCAGGCATCAATGTCAGAATCAGAGGCAGTGTTCACATGACGGACATCCAGATTCTTTTTCTTTTCAAAGAATGCTTTCCGGATCCATTCATATTCTTCTTCTGTGCAGACACGACGGCACTGCGGTTCAAATGACAGGGTGACTTCAAAGCATTCGTTCATGCGGGCGCAGGGATACTCTGCACATTCCGCACATGTTCTGATTCCTCTGTCAGTGCAGCACTGCACACAGCCGTACCGGCAGAAATTGGCGGTACTGCATCCTGTACAGGCGATCTTTTCAATTGTTTCAACGGTTTTGCGGTAACCGGTCTTCTGCCAGAGTTCAGCAGTATGGCGCAGTTGTTCTTCTGTTTTTTCGTACGGCGGGGCTGTATAGCGCGGGCACGCGGAACAGTCATTGCCGCAGGCTGCGATGATTGCCATGGATCGTATCTCCCTTCAGATGCTTTTCTATTATACTGGATGGAAAAGAAAAACCTCT
>JAILCN010000207.1 GCA_024680365.1 Solobacterium sp. | reverse complement strand
AATGGGATCCTGGGCGAGCTGGGTATTGACGCTGTAGTCATAGCTCTTGTCTGCCTTCAGCACCGGTCCGCCCCAGCCGGTCATGCGGATAAATGATTCATCCCGGGGGTTGATCAGCTTCATGGCATTGCGGCATCCGTATTTTTCAACGATATCTTCCAGCGCCTTCGTGGTGACTTCGTTGGAGAACGCGTGGCCGCCGATATATCCCGGCTTGTCGCCGACCAGTTCGATAAATCTCTTTACCTGGTTGTCATATTCCAGGTACGCGTCTTCATAACGGACATGGTCCGGATCTTCGGCCTGCTTCATCCGATGCTGGCGGGAAGTCAGGAATGTTCCGTCTTCATTGACCAGGGACGGGATCAGCTTCGGATCCGTGACCGGTCTGCCGGTGGAAAGGTTCAGATCCTGGCCAAGCTGGACATGGAGGATCTCTGCTTTCCATCGTTTTACTGCGTATTCTGTGGAAGGCATGTTGGTGAATAAGCCTGTCTGGGTGAGAACGCCGTCTCTGCCGCATGCTACGATGCCGTCGGTCACGCCGACTGTCATGCCGTAGTCATCGGCCTGTACAAAAAGCTTCATTTTCTATTCTCCTTTTCTTTCAAAGATCATATCCAGCCAGTTCAGTGACATCTGCGGCCACATGGCTGTATTTAACGAATATTTTGATACATCGTCACCGGGATACAGTTCCTGGTCAAAATGCATGCCGACACAGCGGTTGGGATCGGTAAAGATATGGATTTCGCAGGGAACACCGTGTTTTTTGCACATTCTGTAATATTCTGTTGTGCTTTCCGGCATATCAGCACTTGTCTTCCAGAGGAAGGCAGGCGGTGTCAGTTCCGAGATGTAATTCGTGGCTGTCAGAGATCTGATATCGCGGAAAACATCATCATTTTCATTCATGACCATTTCCGGACCCTTTGCGTCAGCACCGTTTTTCTCATAGAACGACTCAAATTCTGTTGGTGTAAATCCTGTGACAGTGGCATTCGGACGATTGCCGCCGTATGGTATGTCCGTGCCTATGCGGCTGAAGTCAAGATGCCATGTGGCTGCCAGCATTGCCGCAACATGTGCTCCGGCGGAAAAACCCATCACGATGATCTGATCAGGATCAATGCCATATTCCTGCGCATGGGAGCGGATATACCAGACTGCCTTGGACGCATCCAGGAGCGGTGCAGGATAATGTGCGTATTCGCGAACGGAATAGAGCAGAACAAAACAGGTGTATCCATGTTCCGCGTACCACATAGGAATGATATTTCTGTCGCTGTTGGAGTACACATAGTACCCTCCGCCCGGAAATACCAGGACCGCTCTGCCATTTGGCTTTTTATTCTTTTCCGGAACAAGCAGACGGACATCCGGATTTGTTTCAGGAAGGACCACTTCCTGCCAGTTGATCTTTTCCATATTCGTTTTCCTCCTGCTTTCATTATCCAGTTTTCAGAACAGAATTCCACGAACTGTTCTCCAGCCGGATCCTTCAGCGGACTTCATCCTTCTCTTCCTGCTCTTCCTCCAGGCATGACCGGTCATACTTTTTCACAAACGGGTAATTGATCATGATCATAATGCCAAGCAGGACGAATCCCCAGAACACACCGGACCAGCCGTAAGCTGTAAAGTTCGTTACAAACGGGGGGACAAACTGGGTCAGCACGCCGGAATGATTCGGAAGCAGGCCGAGGATCTGAAGAATGTATGTTCCTATACTCGGGATCAGAGATGTGCCAAGCACCCATGGGACCAGAAAAACAGGATTCATGATCATCGGGTAACCATAATATGCGGGCTCATCCACCCCGAAAAGTGACGGGATCAGCGCAGTCTTGGAAATGGTGCGGTTGGAACGGGATCTGGCAAACAGCAGCATGCACAGGACAAGCGGCAGTGATCCGTTGCCGATGGAGAGCGTGTAGCCAATGATCCGGTGAGGCAGAGGCAGACCGTTCTGGAATGCCAGCAGATTTTCCATCTGAAGATTTGTAAAGAGCAGAGTATAGATCGGCATGACCACGTTGCCGCCGTGAATTCCGAAAAACCAGAGAATTCCCGATGCAAGGGAAAGCGCGATCTGACCGAACAGATTCGCCCCGATCATATGCAGTGGAGCTCTGAGCAGGATCGTGATGGCATTCTGAAAGTCACCGTATGGCGTCAGTGTAAAGAGAACATGGATGATCAGAGCAGCAACAAGCGCAGCAGCGCCGGGAATGCACTGATTATATGTATCCAGCAGATTCTGCGGCAGTGAAGAAATCGGAATACACCAGTTTTTCTTTTCGGCATAAGAAAAAAGACCGCCGACAAAAAGACCGCACAGGATGGCTGCGAATACACCATTCTGATCTGTCCACGCAAGATAGTTGTCCCACGGACAGATCAGGAAATATACAAGTACGGTAAACATACCGGCACCAGCCGCTTTTCTGCGGGCTCCGCTGATCCTGGCTGTCTGATATCCGGCCGCGAAAGCAAGATAAACAGAAAAGTAACCGTAAATAAAACGGGCAGGAAACGTCAGATAGTTTTTGATCCCGGCTGTTTCGATGAACTGCTGGTAAGCCGCAACCGGCAGACCGTTCAGCAGTGACAGGACAGAACCAAGAAATACCAGCGGCATGATCATCCGGAATGAGTTTCTCAGGATCTCAGAAAATGAAGACAGGCGCGGATGCTTCTGTTCTTTCTGCGGTTCAGGATCTTTTTCTGCTTCCGGTTCAGCTGCGGCGGGTTTTTCACCGCTTTGTTCCAGTGCAAGACGCAGGATCGCTTCGCCGTCGCACTTTCCGTAAAGATCCTGCGGAATAACGAGGACCGGTATCTCCGGATCGACTTTTTTGCGGATCACATCCGCGATCGAAGAGATCTGCGGGCCGAGCAGAACGATGTCATAGTCGCTTTCATACTCAATATCATCTGCGGGAACAGCCCAGATGCGTCCGACTTCTTCGCTGTCCATCGCGCTTTCCATCATCCGGCTGACGATGAAGCTTGTCGACATGCCTGCCGCACAGGCAAGCAGAATATTCGTCTGTTTCATCATCTTCTCCTATTCGTCAGTAAAAATGATCTGGACCAGTGTTTCATAGACTGGATCCCTGATCAGCCTGGACGCGTTTTCTTCTGAGCGCACGATCTTTCCCAGCGCGTTGTAGAACATCTGCAGGTCTCTGTGTTCCCCGCTGCTGCGGGCAACGGATGTCATCAGAACGATCTGCACATATTCGCTGTCCCAGAGAACAGGTTCTTTTGTGATCAGCACGCAGACAAACGTCTCATCACCGGCGGCTTTGGCCGGATGCGGGAATGCTACCATGTTTCCAAAGGAAGTCGATGCCATCTCTTCTCTCTGAAGAACTTTTTCCTGAAAATCAGGGTCAACGCTCCGATGGCTCTGGATATGCGTGCACATAAGGGAAATGATCTCTTCTTTTGTACGCAGATCCTTCTGGCCAAGAAACAGGTCCGCGCTGAAATACTGATGCATGGTTTGCAGATCCATGCCTTCCCGGAAGACATCATCGATCTCTCTCAGATCATTCTGTTTCAGGAACGCATTGATCATAAACACCGGCACCGCTGTCTGAACAAACAGCGGAACTGTTGTAAAGATAAAATCATACCCGCTGAGATCCATCTGTTCCGCCTGCCGGGCAGAAACAACATCCATGGATTCAATATACCGGTCGAATGCTTCACTGAACTGCATCCTGAGCAGCTGGGCAGTGCCTCTGCCGGTGGAGCAGACGATCAGGATCCGGTTTTTCATCTGGGCATATCTCTGCCGCAGGGACATTGCGATATCCAGGGCAATATAGCCTGTTTCATCATCGCTGATCCGGCAGCGCAGCGCCTTTTCCAGAACAGAAACACCGGTTCTTGCCAGTTCAAACTCATAGATATAGCTGCTGCGGATCTCCGCAAGCATCGGATTGTCATGCGCAAGTCCGTATCTGAGCCGGCTGATCAGAGGCAGAATGTGCAGCGCCAGGATCATTGTCAGTTTCAGATCCTTCCGCAGCGACAGATCATGCGCTTCATCAACTGCCTGCAGGAACTCTTCCGTCAGATTCATGATTTCCGCCGGGACAGGTTCTTTCCACTGTTCTTCATTGTAGTTCCGGCTGCTCTGCAGCAGGATCATAATATAGTTTTCCTCATCCACGGAGAAACTGGTACCGAACGTCTCTTCCATCGCGGCAGTGATCTTCTTCGCCAGGACCTCGTTGCTCTGGACTTTGCTGCGGGAATAGACAGGAAGATGCACTTCATTGCCGGAGAGGACCCGGTTCAGATTGATAAACAGCTGGATGACAAGGTTTTCAAAAGAGTCGTCGCTCAGCTGGCATTCTCCTTCTTCCAGCACATTGGAAAGAATGGAACGGATCTGATCGATCTGTTCTCTTTCTTCAGCACTGAAATTATCAGTGAGCGTGTTCTGGTTTATATGATTCAGCAGCAGTCCTGTCAGACACAGTCTTCTGCTGAGTTCACTGCCTCTGATGATCAGTCCGTGATGGGGCACAGCCTGCAGACCGATATTGTATTTTTCCAGGATCTTCCGGACTTCCTTCAGATCGGTTGAGATCTGTCTGGCGGAAACATAGTATTCATCTGCCAGATCTTCAATTCTTGTATAATCCTGGGCAGACAGAAAATGTTCCGCGATATGACGGATCCGGTAGCCGGCATCCTGGCCGACAGTAAATGTACTGATGCTTTCCCGCAGTGCCTGCAGTCCTTCCGGATCGCTGGCGATGATCGTGATAAAACCGGACGCTGTTTCCCGGATCTGTGTTCCGTACACTCGGATCTCATCATTGATCTCTTTGACGGCATCATAAAACTCCGGGATGCTCATATGCATAGCTTCCCGCAGTTTCGGACTTCTGACGGTCTGTTTATGGAGCAGCAGAGCTGTCATTTTTTCATTCTGGCGGTTCATTTTTACTTATGGTTTCATTATACATGCGAACATAGAAAAACGAAGCTCTTTCGGGCTTCGTATTCAGGGAGTTTCTTTTTTTAATTACTGCAGATTTGCTTCGAGCTGTGCTTTTTCTTCTTCCAGCTTCTGCTTGTCATATGCCTTGACGAACGGTGTGCAGATGAGGACGAGGATCGCGAATAATACGAAGCCCCAGAACATTCCGCTGATGCCGTAGCCGGTCAGGTTTGTGATGAAGAACGGCATGAATCCGCCGCCTGCGCTGACGCCGTTGTAGTACGGCAGCAGGTGCAGAGCCTGGAGGAGATATGTGCCCCAGCATGTAACTGTGCAGTTTGCGATCGTCCACGGAATGAAGAAGATCGGGTTGAGGATCATCGGATATCCGAAGTATGCAGGTTCATCGACACCAAACAGAGCCGGGAGAACAGCGATCCTGGAGATCGTCTTGTTGGATTCTGCTTTTGCGAACAGCAGCATCGCAACGATCAGCGGCAGAGAACCGTTGGAGATAGACAGCGCGCTTCCTGTTACCCAGTTAGGCAGAGCAGCACCAGCCTGGTAAGCAGCGAGGTTTTCATACTGCAGCTGTGTGAACAGCAGCATCATGACAGGCATGCCGGCAAGACCGCCGTGGATGCCGAGGAACCAGAGCAGACCGATGAACAGGCTGAGGAAGTACTGGCCCCAGATGTTTGCGCCGAGGTTCTGGATCGGCATGGAGATGACGCCGTAGATCAGGCTCTGGATGTTTCCGTAAGGAGTTTTGGCAACGACCATTCCGAGAACCATCATGACGAGGAGTACGAGCGCGCCCGGGATCAGAGCTGTGAACTGATTGGCAACTCCGGGAGGAACCTGATCAGGAAGCTTGATCGTGATATTGCCCTTCTTGCAGAGCTTGAAGATCCAGCCTGTCAGGAAGGCAATGATGATCGCGCAGAACATGCCGGTTGCGCCGGTCCAGTCACTTGTGAATGTAGCTGCGCCGTAAGGTCCTTCACCCGGTGTATACGGTGTTACGATGAAGAACGAAGCGAGTGAGAAGAAGCCGATCGCGATTGCCTGACGGTCGAGACCGTTGCGTACCGCATACTGATAGCCGATTGAGAATACGACGTATACAGACAGGAAGCCGACTGTGAATGTGTACAGTGTGCTGAGTGTTGTATAGAGTCCGGAGCTGGCCAGGAATGCCTGCCATGCGTCGATCGGAAGTCCTCTGAGCAGAGCAACGAGGGAACCGACGATGGTGACCGGCATGATCATCATGAAGGAGCCCTGAATGATGTTAAGGAATTTCAGCTGAGCGAACTTAGATGAAATTACCAGCAGTTTGTCAATAAACTTTTGCATGTTATCCCCTTTCCAAAGATCTTTTCTTTGTGCACTTATATACTAGTTTTCATGTATATTCTTTTCCACGAACTGATTTTTCCGGATCTGCTTCATTCCACTTCATCGAATTCATGGAAAACGAAAAAAAGCATACCCGTGAGAGTATGCTCTGGAAGATCAGTACAGATCGTAATATGTGATCAGTTCAATGTTGTTGTCTCTGATCCACTGTTTGATGACATCGCTTGTCATCATCTGCAGATCTCTGGGACGTTCGATCGACAGTGTTGTCAGATCCATCAGTTCTCCGTCCACATATCCCGGATGGCCGCCGATCTCGGCATATTCACCGCCCAGCAGATACTCGGCGATGTCCATGACCTGCTGGATCGTGTTTTTCTTAAACTGGGGCAGCGGATCGAATTCTTTCTTCATCTTGGAAGGATCCATCTTTTCCATGTCGAAGTGCATCAGGTCAAACTGAGAGCGGAAGCCGTACTTCTTCTTGATATCAGCGGAATAAGGAACACCTGTTTCCTCACTGACGCGGCGAATCGCTTCCATGTAGTGCTCATGGCTGAGTGAATGTCCGTGCAGATAGCCGGGCTTCTTTCCTGTCAGCTCAACAAAGCGGTCATACTGCGCGCGGATCTCGCGGTAGGTCTCCTCGAACGGGAACATGGCTCTGCGGCCTTCCTCTGTCCGGAACATCGGGTCTTTGACTCTGACACCAGAGCGGATGAATTCTCCGTTCTCATCAACAAGATGGGGAATGTCTTTCGGATCAGAAACAGACGGTCCGGAAACAATGTTGAAATCAATGCCGAAGCAGACCTGCGGTCTGTCTTTCATGAAACTGACTGCGAATTCAGCGGAAGGCATGTTCGCAAACAGTCCGGTGTTTCTCAGAATGCCGTTGTCGATTCCCTCAACGATCCCGAGTGTTACAGCTTTGGTAAAACCATAGTCGTCTCCCTGTACAAGCAGTTTTGTCATGATCAGTCTCTCCTTTCATTTTTCTGATATACATCCTGCATAAAGGCGTCTGCCAGCGGAACAAACAAATCAAAGTTCGGATGATCTTCTTTTTCCCAGATCAGGTTGTAGGCTGCCCTGCCGTGCGGCGTACCCGCGAAGGTATGCACTTCGACCGGCACATCATGCGCCAGAAGATCCGGCAGAAGTGTGTACAGATTATTGGCTGCACCGGTATCGTCATCCCGGCCTGCCGCTTCAAAGACAGGCGGATAGACAACGCCTGTCCAGTCAAACGGAACTTCGGGGAACCGCTGTCCGTATACATTGATATACGCGTCCGGCGCGCCGTAATATGCATCCAGCTCATCCGGTTCATAACCCGGGAAATACTCTTTTACCGTCCGGGTGCCGGAGTAATACTGCACGCAGTTTTCGATCGTTGCGCCGCCGTTGGAGAACCCTGCCGCAGCGACCCGGTCTGCCGTGATCCTGTACTTTTCAGCGTTTGCCCGGATATAGCGGATCGCTCTGGCAATATCTGCACCGTTCTCTTTTCCGTTCAGGCTGCATTTCGTATTGAAGTCGATCGCGTTGACGCGGTTGTGGATCACAAAACACTGATAGCCGAGTTTTCTGAATTCCAGCGCTGCACCATAGCCTTCATTGACCACCGTTCTTCCCTGGAAGCCGCCGGCTACGCACAGGACAGCGCCCTTCGGCGTCACATCCGGACTCACCAGCACTTCATACATGAACGGACGGAAATCCTCTGCCATCCGGAACATCGGCGGGATCCTGCTTTCCGGTTCTGCAGGCATCTTTCCTTCCGGCCAGAGATAAATACGTTCCGGTGCATCTTCTCTGACATGCAGAGCGTCTGTCATTGCCGCAAAGGCTCTGATGTCTTTTTCCAACGCATCTTCACTCTTTCCTTCTCTTTTCGCGAGAATGACCTTGCGGTATGTGCGGTATGTATTGAACAGATCATCTGTGTCATAGATGGGACTGTCATTGCACATCTCGTTCATTTTCCGGTCATATTCTTTATACAGTTCTTCTGTTTTCTGGTCCATACAGTTCTCCCCCTCGTAACAAATCATATGTTACAAAACGCTGTTTTACCACGAAGAAACAAATCATGATCCTGCTTTCTGCATTTCATGGAAAATAAAAAACCGGGAACTCCCGGTTCAGATGAGTCTGATCACGATGCAGTGGTTGTCTTCCGCTGCGTTTACCAGCACTTTTAATGTTTTGTACGCGTAATCACTGAGACAGATCTTTGCCAGATTCAGATGATCGATCTCGATGATCGTTTCTGTTTCTTCTTCCGAAAGCAGATCTGCCAGCGCGTCGAGATTTCTACCGAAATATTCAGGGAAGCAGAAGATCTCATCCATGTAATCTGCCATGGATTCTCTGTCTTTGATCCGTTCCGGGTCCAGTTTGAATGTATCTGTCATTTTCCGTCTCCATAGAGAAGTTCAAACGTATTGTAGTGATCGCCGGTATACCAGATGTCCCAGTCATCCGACCACACGATCCGCTTCTCTCCTCTTGATTTTGCCTTGATCGTACCAATATCGCATTCATAATATGTATGCTTTTTCGGCAGATGTCCTTCGTTGTTGCCAAACCGGTCGCCGCCGATGCACTTGCCTTTGATCGTCCGGTTCAGAGCACCGCCCGTCCATCCCTGTTTCCTGGCTTCTTTCTTCGTCATGAAGTTGTCCGGCAGGTGATGGTAGGTATACAGATACAGAGCAACCTCGTCCTTTGTATCATAGATCCCCTTTTCATCCAGAGCTGCCTCTGCCGTGGGTGTCGGCGTCGGCGTTGGAGTCGCTTCCGGAGTCGGTGTCGGGGTGGGTGTCGGCGTCGCTTCCGGAGTCGGTGTTGTTTCCGCTGTCGGTGCCGGGGTTGGTGAAGGTGTCGGCACCGGTTTCTTCGGACAGCCGGTGAGCAGTGTCAGTGACAGGAACCCTGCCAGCAGTTTTTTCCAGTTGTTCATATTATTCTCCGCCTGTTTCTGTATCAGGATTCAGAAACTCATAAATAACAGAAGACATTTCTATAATATCATCGACTGCTTTGCCGCCGGGAACTTTGTCTGTCATAATGACAAGAATATAATCTTTCTTTGCGCCGTAAACGATCGCTGAGTCGTTCTGTACGGAGTTCAGCTCACCGGTTTTATTGGCGCATTTGATGCCTTCCGGCAGTCCCTTCGGGATCTTGTATGTCCAGTACTGCTGCTTCATCAGATCCAGGATCTTTTCCGAGCATTCTTTTGATACATAGGTGCCGCGGTAGATGGCGTCCAGGACTTTGCCGACGCTGGCCGCGCTGGTCATGTTCCGTTCTGATTTGGATCCTTCTGTCACAAGACGTCTGCCGGTATCCGGACAGCCGAATTCCTGGGCAAACTTCGTGACGGAATTGTATCCTGTCTTGAACGTGCCGTGGCCGATGTATGTTTCCAGAGATTTCCAGGCATTGTTGTCCGAGATGCGGATCATCTTATCCAGCATCTGGTCTGTTTTATCTGTTTTCTTGATCTCTCCGTTATAGCATGCCTGATAGTATCTGCCTGCCGTAAACAGCTTGATCAGGGAAGCTGAGACCATCGGATGATTGTTGTATGACAGTGTTTCAAACGTTGTCATATCTTCGATCCATACCGACCAGTCGCCGCCGTATTCCGCTGTTTTTTCCTGAATGGTTTTCTCCAGATCGCTGAGCGGGATCGGAGTCGGTGTGGGAACCGGTGTCGGCGTCGGCTCCGGTGTAGGTTCTGTGGTTTCCGATCTGTCTGCCATATTGTGGATCATTCCTCCGATCGCGGATATTCCTTTCACCAGCAGAAAGACACCCAGGATCAAAACGCCTGCCAGTATCAGTAATCTGTCCGTTCTCAGTTTTCTTTTCCGCATATTCTCCTACTTCCAGGGGTTTGCCGGATCAGGGTCAGTCGGATCCCATCCGCGGTTGGGGCTGTTCACATCGATCGTCAGCGGGACCGGTTTGCCGAGAGGACCCGGATTATCCGCGTCATCATACAGTTCTACTGTCGTACCGACTTTACAGTTGTCGAAGATCCACTTCGCGTCCAGAACACACAGTCTGATACAGCCAAGCGAAGCGCTGGTGCCGAGCTTGTTGTATTCTTCGTATTCAAGATCGTCTTTCTTCATCGTGAAATACGGAACGGAATGGAACAGGATCGACTTATAGATCCTTGTTGCGTACTGTCCCCAGACATCACCGCGCAGGATCAGCCATTTGTATTTGTTCGGGATCTGATACACACCGGTCGGTGTATATGTGCCGGTCGAGCAGACCATTGCCTTGACCGGAATGGAGTATTCCCCATTGCTGTCCATCATATAGACGGTGACAGTATTCGCTGCCCGGTTGATCTTCACATAGAACGGAAATTCTGTATTCGGAACATCCACGACTCTGACGGTAAACGTTGTTTTTCCGACATTTCCGTTTTTATCAGATGCCTGAACAGTGATCGGATATTCTCCTGCCTGGGCAGTGTTGACGGAGCCTTCGATCTGATATTCCACTGTACCGTCGACCGGATCACTGGCTGAGATCACATTGGAAACGGGATCATAGCTTTCACCGATCATCACGACGGACTGCGGCGAACCGACCATGATCTCAGGCGCCCTGCTGTCCTGTACGACAATATCGTATCCGTATGTTCTGGAAACTTTTCCGAACAGTGTATTCTTTGAAAGTGTGTAATCCACATGCTGCGTCTTCAGCACGGATGTATCGATCTTCCCTTCCGCGGAGATACTGTCTGCTTCATATGACTTTACAAACGCGTTCGTGTCAAAGGGGACACCGTATTCCGCCTTCATCATCGTTTCATCAACTGCGAGCGAAAGAGATCTGGATGCTGTGCCTCTGATGATCAGGGCACTGATCAGACCTGCGACTATCAATACTGCAGCGGCGAGGAGTGCCACCGCGCCTTTTCTGACTTTTCTCTTCTTCTTTGCCATTTTATTCACCGGAAACGATTATATAGGAAATCACGAAACAAAAAAAGAGAGAAGACCTATAAGATCTTCTCTTTTTAACCGATTTTGAGATTACTCAACGATTTCGATGACGTTTCCGGAACCTACTGTTCTGCCGCCTTCACGGATGGAGAACTTTGTTCCCTGTTCGACAGCGATCGGGTTCAGCAGTTCAACTGTCATGATGACGTTGTCACCAGGCATGCACATTTCAGCAGGATTGCCTTCGCTGTCTGCCAGTTCTGTAATAACGCCAGTAACGTCAGTTGTACGGAAATAGAACTGAGGACGGTAGTTAGCAACGAACGGTGTGTGACGTCCGCCTTCTTCCTTTGTCAGAACGTAAACCTGAGCCTTGAACTTTGTATGAGGAGTAACGGATCCCGGCTTTGCCAGAACCTGTCCACGCTCGATCTGGTCACGGTTGACACCACGGAGCAGAGCACCGATGTTGTCGCCAGCCTGAGCAAAGTCCAGAGTCTTACGGAACATTTCGATACCTGTAACAACAGTTGTACGTGTTTCCTTGATACCAACGATTTCAACCTGGTCGTTGAGGTTCAGCTTACCACGCTCAACACGGCCTGTAGCGACTGTGCCGCGGCCTGTGATTGTGAAGACGTCTTCAACAGCCATGAGGAACGGCTTGTCGAATTCGTGTTCAGGTGCAGGGATATACTCATCAACAGCGTCGAGCAGTTCCTTGATTGCCGGTGTCCACTTCGGATCGCCGTTCATAGCGCAGAATGCGGAACCACGGATAACCGGTGTTTCATCTCCGTCGAATCCATACTCAGAGAGCAGTTCGCGAACTTCCATTTCAACGAGGTCGATCAGTTCTTCATCGTCAACCATGTCGCACTTGTTCAGGAATACAACCATCTTAGGAACGCCTACCTGACGAGCGAGCAGGATGTGCTCACGTGTCTGCGGCATCGGTCCGTCTGTAGCTGCAACAACGAGGATAGCGCCGTCCATCTGAGCTGCACCAGTGATCATGTTCTTGATGTAGTCAGCGTGACCTGGGCAGTCAACGTGTGCATAGTGTCTCTTCAGTGTCTGATACTCAACGTGTGCTGTGTTGATTGTGATACCACGAGCCTTTTCTTCCGGCGCGCCGTCGATCTTGTCATAAGCTTCGAATACAGCCTTACCTGCTTCCGGATGCTCAGCAAGATACTTTGTGATCGCTGCTGTCAGAGTTGTTTTACCGTGGTCTACGTGACCGATCGTACCAATGTTTACATGTTCCAGGGATCGGTCAAACTGTTGCTTTGCCATAATCTTTTTTCCTCCGATTTGTTTTATTCAGTCTGCATTTATTTTAGCCGACTAGTTTCTTTATTGCAATATTTAACTTACTTATTTGAAGTAGCGTTCTTCTCGATGATTTCCTTGGCGATGGACTTCGGAACTTCTTCGTAATGATCCATCTGCATCATGTAGTTGCCGCGGCCCTGGGTGAAGGAACGCAGATCAGTTACATAACCAAACATCGATGCGAGCGGAATGTATGCCT
>JAILCN010000201.1 GCA_024680365.1 Solobacterium sp. | reverse complement strand
CTCCGGCGACGCTCTTTGACGCATTGCCGATGATGCTCAGAGGGCCAAGGTTTGGATCAAACGCTCCGATATTGAGATATGCCAGTTCTGCGTCACTCAGTGTTTCAATCAGCGGTTCTGTTTCTTCCCTGAGTGCATAGTCTGTTTTTCTGGTGATGAATGTGTCTGTGCTGATGTTCAGAATGGGAACGCCGGAAATGTGTTCTTCTGTTCTTTCCTGCGGTTTCCAGTCAGTGAACCATGGTTCTGTAAAACAGTTCCGGCACGTTCTGACAATGATTTCCCGGGAAATGCGCAGGACAGCTGCCGGAGTTGTCTCTGTACTGGAATTGCCAAGACGCAGGATGTAATCTCCGGCTTCCAGGATCCATGAGGCTTTTGTTTTGTCATATGACGCAAGATCCCGCAGATCAAATGTCAGTGTCAGTTCTTCTTCCTCCTGAGGCAGAAGTTCTTTTGATTTCGCGAATGCCGCAAGTACCTGATACGGCTGATCCAGTCTTCCCTGCGGCAGTGACACATACAGCTGGGCTGTTTCTTTTCCGATGTATTTTCCGGTATTTCTGACTGATGCCCGCAGAGTGATCGTACCGGCTGCTTCTTTGACGCTGACGCAGTTCAGACCAAATGCGGTATAGCCCAGACCATGTCCGAACGGAAACAGTGCTTTCTTTCCGACACTGTCAAAATAACGGTAACCGACATAGATGCCTTCCTGATACAGGGTGTCATCCCGTTCTCCGAACGTTCCGATCCGGGCATAGTCTTCCCAGACGCTCCAGGTCGTTGTCAGCTTTCCGGAAGGTACGCTTCTGCCCAGGATCAGGTCCGCCAGGATATTTCCTGTTTCCGCGCCCAGCTGACTTAGTATGAGGATATTGCTTACGTCTTTTACCGGCGAAAGATCAACCGGTCCGCCGGTGTTCAGCACCAGCATGAACGGACTGTGTTTCTGATCCAGTGCGTTTATATCCCGTATTTCTGTTTCTGTCAGAAGGATATCGCCCGGGACCGGTCTTCTGTCAGATCCTTCTCCGCAGATGCGGGAGAGAACATACACTGCCGGACAGTTTTCTGCACAGAATGGAATTTCATATTCAGGCTCAGGCATGACAGCTCCCATGCTTTCGAACACAGCCAGGGTATGATGCTCGGAAGCCTGTTTATGAAGTCCGCAGATGAATTCCTGTTTCGCATTGGTCCGGATCGTATCGTACGTGTCCAGCCAGTCTTTTGTCAGGATGGTGAAGCCGGCGTTCTTGAGGCCTTCTTCCGCAGACACCATATATCTGGAATTGACTTCACCGGAGCCTGTACCGCCTTTGACAGTGCGGCGTGCACCGCTGCCGTATAATGCAATTTCACATGGTTCCGGCAAAGGAAAAGCACCATTTGATCTCAGAAGAACGGTGCATTCTCCTCCCAGGCTGCGGATGGTATCACTGTGTGTTTTCTCATAATCATGCATGGTGCTTCATTCCTTTACTTCATTTTTACAGTTTATAGATGACAGAGGGATCCATCTCATCCAGATCTGAGATACCTGTATATCCCATCATCTCGGATAATTCTCCGTTCATTTTCTTCACTTTGGCAATGACGCCGTCTTTTCCTTCTTTCAGAAGGCCGGGAAGGATGCCTCTGCCGACAGAGACTGCGTCAGCTCCCAGTGCCAGCGCTTTGAAGGCGTCATAGCCGCTTTCAATACTGCAGTCCACAAAGAGCTTCATCTTTGTCTCCGGCATGACTTCGGTGATCTCTCTGAGGGCGATCACCGGCGGAATGCCGAACGGAAGACGGCCGTGATGGTGGCTGATGAAGATGCCTGCGCATCCTGCTCTCTCACACTTTTCCGCGTCAAAGACAGACAATACGCCTTTCGCGACAAACGGTGTGTCACCGGCAGCTCTGACATATTCACAGAGATCTTCAAACATCACCGGTCCAAGCTCAATGCCGTCTACGACATCATACTTCCCGTTCTTGCCGAAGACATGGTCAATGTCCACACCGACAGCCAGTGCGCCGTGTTCCTTCGCGAAAGCGATCTGTTTCAGGATCTCTTCATGGTCTTTGAACGGCTTGATGATGCGTACTGTTTCCGCTCCCTGTTCCGCGATCGAAGCGTATTCCTCATCCGGCTCCATGCCGACCCAGTTGACCAGATTCATCTCTTTCGCCGCCAGGGCATATTCCTGCATCGGCGTACGTCCGGTAATGCCGACTTTGTTCAGATGGGAGAATGCCGGCATCATGATCGGAGAGGAAAATGTCTTTCCAAACAGATGCAATGTCAGATCCGGTTCCACCGCATCAATGACACGCATTTCCACAAGCAGCTGATCAAGGTATCTCCGGTTGTGCATATTCGCGTCAGCAGCGTTCCGGTCCGGTTCCGGAATCATGCCCTTTGGTCCTGGCCATTTCTTTTCTTCCATGATGTTTTTCTTCCTTTTTTTGTTATTATACCGCAAAAGAGGACCGGTTCTCCGGTCCTCTTCCTGGGTTCACTGTGGAAACTTATTTAACTTTCACACCGTACCATGCCATGCCTTCATCATTCCAGCCATGGCTTACGAGGTAATCGTGTTCACCCTTGTTAGCTGTGTAGTTGTGGTTGCATGCCTTCATGTTCGGATTGTACTCTCTGTAGAGAGGTACGCCCTTGGCGTCATCGCTGTACCAGCCGATGCCTTCATCTGTCCAGCCGAAGCCGACCAGAGCATCTTTTTCTTTCTCGTTCATGGTGTAGTGATGTTCGCCGCCGTTTGCGTTATAGACTCTGTAAACAGGTGTCTCGGATTTGCCCGGAGCGACCCAGCCGGTTCCTTCGAACTGCCAGCCCTGCTGTACGAGGAAGTCTTTCTCAGCTGCCTTTGCAGTGTAGAAGTGTTCGCCGCTGTTCGGGTTGTACAGTCTGTTCATTTCCTGCATTGCCAGCCATTCCCACTCATTGAGACCGCACTCATCGCACTTGTTCTCATTGTTGTCGAAATAGATCCAGCTCCAGTGTCCTGCATACTGATGAGGCTGTCCGTCTGCACCCTTGAATCTGCCGGTCGTGTCATGGACATCGTCCCATGCGGATACGTGGACTTCCTTGCCTGCATCTCTCAGTCTCTTGATCGTCGGTTCAGAGCACTTGGTCGGATCAACTGTCGTATCGTTTTTCGCGTATGTGAACCAGATGCCTGTTCTGCTCTCTGCCAGAGTCTTGATCTCATCATCTGTGATCGCGCTGTCTGTGTAAGCTTCGCAGATCGGATATGCTTTGTAGAAGTAGCCAGGATACTTCAGAACCATTTCCATGGTCATATAGCCGCCGTTGGAGCAGCCGCCGATGATGATCCGGCTCTTGTCGATGTTCTTGTACTTGCCAGCGTAGAATTCAATGAATTCCATCAGTGCTGCGCGGTAGCAGGAGTTGCCTTCGGACTGATAAGCGCCCTTGCCGTCATCCATCCACATTGTCGGAGCCTGCGGTGTTACCACATATGCGCCGCCGAACAGATTCTGGAATTCTTCGCCTGCCAGTGCTGTAACTTCGTTGCCGAGCAGATCGATGTAGTTGTCATTCTTGCCCTTGTTGGTTCCTTCGCCTGCGCCGTGCAGCCAGATCACGAGAGCTTTCTTTGCGCCGTCATCCTCAGGTACCCATTCGCCGTAGACGATCGGAGTCTTGTCGGAAGCTGTGAAGGTATCTTTCTTGAAGCTGTCAGCCGGTTCGGAGATCCACTGTTCATTGTCATAGAAGTCGAATTCCTTCGAAGCGGAAACATTGACCTTTTCACCGCCCTGTGTCACTTCGCCGTATACTTCCAGTCTGTACTGATCGACCCATCTGTTGAAGCCTGTGAACAGCTCATAGTAGAACGGAGATCCGTCATTCGGAGAGATATAGAGTTCAACAGCGACTTTCTTACCTGTCTTGTCTTCGACTTTCTCGCCCTTGTCATCGCACAGATAGACATCAACGACCATTCTTTCAACCGTGCTGGTTGTCGGCTGCATAGCTGCCCAGTTGAACGCTTCCTTGATCTCACGTACTTTGAATGCGTCTTTGTTCAGGCTTTCTGCGTCAACATCCTGTTCAAATGTCAGGATCGTCTTGTCAACGGAAGGTCCCCAGTCATCGCCCTTGACGTTGAGGATCTGCTCTGCGGAAACTGTCTTTCCTGTCTTCTCATAGACTGCCCATTCCCAGATATGCGTGCCGTTGGCAGCTTCCGGATTATTTCTGAGCGTATAGATCCATGACCAGTGGTCGCTGTACTTGACTTCTTCGTATTTGCCGTCGAGATTATAGTCTTCCGCGAACTTCAGCTTGCCGCCCTGTCTCTTGTCACCGGTAATGCCTGTGACTTCTGTCAGATCAAATGTCTCATACAGTGAGAGCTTGTACTTGTTGTCATCTGTTTCATAGGTTGTGTAGCCGGAAGCGATGCCCTTGTCACCTTCGAACTTTTTCTCTGTTACCTTGGCATCCTTTGTGACAATGTTCCAGATTCTCTTGGAGCAGAGATCCGGAGCGACAGAGCTGTCTGTTTCACCCTGTACGAGCCAGATGCGTGTCTTGGAATCCTTCAGTTTTTCAAGTTCTTCATCTGAAGGCGTCGAACCTGTCAGGCCGGATCTTGTGTCTGCCGCATCAAGAGCCGGGCAGTTGATCATCGCTGCCTTGAACAGATCCGGATACGCAATGATCATTCTTGTGGACATGTATCCGCCTGCGGATGCGCCGGACAGATAGATCTCTTCTGAATTGATCTTGTTGTCTTTGACGACCTTCATGATCTCATCATAGGTTTTCTCAAGAAGGTTATCTCTGACTGCGTAGTACCACATGCTCGGTGCCTGGAAGACCATAACGGAAGCATCTCCAAAGACTGCCTGTGCTTCGTCAGATACCCATGCGACACCGCCTCTGTTGGCAAGAACCTGAGCGATATTATTGTTTGTCAGCTTCATCTCATGTGTGTCAGGATCTTCAAAGTCACCTTCACCGTTGCCGTGATAGAAGACGATCAGCTTGTCATTGGTTCCCTTGTGGAACTGATAGTTGATCTCATCCTGAACATCTTCGAATTTCTTGAGTTCTGCATTTTCAAGGTCTTTCCATGATGTCGCCTTGGTTGTGTAGGCTGCACCGCTGACAGTCAGTTCTCTGCCGTCATTTGTCGTAGCTTTGATGTCCTTCTTCTGGGTAATTGTGAAGCCAAGGATCGCAGGATAGTTTCTTCCTTCGCCAAGCCATGTCAGAACGGGTGCTGCATCCTGCTGGAAATAAACCTTCACTACAGTTCCGCTGACTTCCGTTTTCACGATCGGAAGCGGTTTGGAAGCATCGAAGTAAGGATAAGGTTCTCCCTTAAGTGCGCCGTAGTCGACTGTTGATGTCATCTTGACCTCAAATGTGTCATTCTCAATCGCTGCGGGTTTCTTGTCCTTGAAGTCGATCGTCATTGAGGCAACTGCCTCACCATTATCATTCACGACTCCCTGGAATGTTGCTTCATAGGTTTCTTCTGCCCGTACAGTTACCCGTGCTGCACAGACACAAAAAACCGTTGCGATGCCGGTTAAAACGGCCAACAACTTCTTCAGCATATATCTCCTCCTATGAGCTGTATGTCATGCATCTGCATGACAGTTATCATTACTTATATTGTCACTGATTTTTGATGCAGAAACAAGTGTAAAACCTGTAACTAATGGTCAGAATGCTCTTTTTCCTGAATGATGACGTTTCCATTTTCATATATATTCAGAAAATGATTTTCATTCATAAATATCTGTTTTTCCGGTGAAAACTTTTCTTATAAAACGGCCCGCATGCGCTGCAGGCCGCTGTCTGTTAAGAAAAGAGGTCAGTGACCTCTTTCAGATCATAATTCTTCGCCGTTGGAAGCGATGACCTTCTTGTACCAGTCGAAGGAATCTTTCTTCGAGCGTTCCAGGGAACCGGAGCCGTCGTTGTTTCTGTCGACATAGATGAAGCCGTAGCGCTTCTTCATTTCACCGGTCGTGAAGGAGACGCAGTCAATGCAGCCCCATGGCGTGTAGCCCATCAGATCGACACCGTCTTCTTCGACTGCCTTCTTCATTTCAATGATGTGATTCTTGAAGTAGGAGATCCTGTACGGATCGTGGCAGGAACCGTCTTCTTCCTTGACATCGATCGCGCCGAAGCCGTTTTCAACGATGAACAGCGGTTTTTCATATCTCTCATAGAACGCGTTCAGCGCATAGCGGAGTCCTTCCGGATCGATTGCCCAGCCCCAGTCAGAGACCTTGATGAACGGGTTGGCGACAGAGTTCGGAGAAGAACCGTCGAGCGATTTGGATACATCCTTGTTTGCCTGGGAATCGACTGTGTTTGTCATGTAGTAGGAGAAGCCGATGTAGTCGACTGTTCCTTCCTTCAGAGCTTCTTTGTCTTCTTCCGTGATATCCAGATCCCATCCCTTGTTCGCGAACATCTTCAGGGCATAGGCAGGATAGTGGCCGCGGCACTGTACGTCGGACCAGAAGTATCTCTGGTGCATCATCTGCTGGGCAAGCACCTGGTCAGCCGGACGGCAGGAGAACGGATAGATCGGGACCATGGCGATCATGCAGCCGATCAGGTTGTCCGGATCGATCTCATGTCCGATCTTGACAGCCTTCGCGCTGGCAACGAGCTCATACGCGCCGCACTGGTACATTGCTTTTTCCGGATCCGGATACGCGCCGAAGTGCACGCCGGAGTTGGTCCAGCCGAAGATGTCGTTCTTGTAATTCATCTGGTTGTTGATCTCGTTGAAGGTCATCCAGTATTTTACTTTGCCCTTGTAGTGCTCGAAGCAGACCTTCGCGAACTTCACAAAGAAATCGATCGTCTTCCGGTTCAGAAAGCCGCCGTATTCTTTTGCGAGATGATACGGCATTTCAAAATGGGAAAGCGTGATGACCGGTTCAATGTTGTATTTATGCAGTTCATCGAATACATCGTCATAGAACTTCAGGCCTTCAGCGTCAGGTTCTTCTTCATCGCCGAGCGGGAAGATCCTGGACCAGCCGATGGAAGTACGGAAGCATTTGAAGCCAAGCTCCGCAAACAGTGCGATGTCTTCTTTGTAGCGATGGTAGAAATCGATGCCGATATGGTTGGGATAATACAGTCCTTCTTTGACGCCGTCTGTAATGACACGGGGTTTGTCGACAGCACCTGCTGTCATGACGTCAGCGACGGAGAGACCTTTGGTCGTTCCGATGACGCCGCCTTCAAACTGGTGCGCAGCCAGTGCTCCGCCCCATAAAAAATCCTTAGGCAAACTCATGATATGATATCCTCCTGTTTTCTCTGCTTTCATCATACTATATTTCATCTTCTTTCTGAGAAAGAAAAGCGTGCGTAAGAAAAAAACGGATACCAGATGATATCCGTTCACTGAAGCATTTTGTTTTCGTGCATTGCCTTGAGCAGCTTCCAGCCTTCGGGGCTGTATTCGATCACCGCGATACCGCAGTTGGGTACCGGATTGTATCCCTTCTCTTCCCCTTCCTGATAGAATCCCCACTTGTCTATACCAAACAGAGATACCAGCATGGAAACATAGAAGTCACCGTGCGAGACCATCAGGATATGATCGCCGTCTTCCGCCGCATCCACTGCGTCACGCAGGAAGGAACGCAGACGCTTTTCAACCATGGCGTGGTTTTCACCGTCATAGGAAGTCCAGTCTTCAGCCATGAAGTGAGGGATCATCTCATCCCATTTTTCCCGGTAATTCGCAGCTTCAAACGATCCGAAATACACTTCGCGCAGACGTTTGTCAGGAACAGCTTTCAGTTCTCTGTTTCCCAGCAGGATCTCTGCCGTATCACGGGTCCTGCCGGATGAGGAACAGTACGCCTTGTCAAAATGAATCTCTTTCAGAAGCTCTGCCGCTTCTTTCGCCTGGCTGACGCCGTTTTCTGTCAGCGGGGAATCACACCATCCCTGCATCAGTTCTCTGGTGTTGAATATCGTTTCGCCATGGCGTACGTAATAGAAACGGACGGTCTTCGGCCTGCGGAATTCTTCCGCTGTCAGCGGTTCCTGCACAAGCGAGTATGTTCCGTCTTCATAGATGAAGCGGGAGATGGAACAGTTCTGGATAAACGGCAGATCCGCTGCCCGGCGGCGGGCAATGTAGTCCTGCTGGTCATACTGCAGGATCGTTTTCATCAGATGCATGAAGTACGAACCATGGCTGACGATCAGGATCCTGTCGCCGTCTTTCGATTCACGGATGATGCGTTCAAAGCCGGGTCTTGAGCGTCTGTCAAACAGTTCGACATTTTCACCGCCGACATCGGTCCAGTCATCTGCCATCCGATGAGGCTGGATCCGGTCGTCCATTTCGGAAAACAGGGTGCCGTCCAGTTCTCCGAAATTGAATTCTTTCAGCTCGTTCATCAGGACAGGTTCCATGTTTCTGCCTGCCGCGATGATCTTTGCGGTATCCCAGGCTCTTTCTGAGGCGGAACAGTAAATTCTGTCAAAATGAACACTGCGCAGAGCAGAGGCTGTCTCCTTTGCCTGTTCAATGCCCTCTTCGGTCAGCGGACTGTCGCAGGCTCCCTGCATGCGTCCCAGTGTATTGAACAGCGTTTTGCCGTGTCTGACGTAATAGAATTCTACCTTCATATCAGATCAGCCCGTAGTGTTTACAGCCGTTCCAGACGCCGTCATCAAGAATATCTGTCGTGATAAATTCTGCTTTTTCCTTGAGGGCATCGACCGCGTTGCCCATGGCAATGCCGTGTCCTGCCGCTTCGATCATGCAGATGTCATTGATGCCGTCGCCGAACGCATAGGTTTTTTCGATCGGAACATTCAGCTTTTCCGCCACTGCCTTCAGCGCGTCTCCCTTGTCAGAGCCAAGCACTGTTACGTCCGCTGTCGGATGCGGTCCGTGCGGATTGAGCAGGCACATGCCTTCCAGCTCTTTTTCAATTTCCAGACGGTGTTCCTTGTCGCGGAACCAGACGTCGAAGTTGTAGACATGCTGGGATCCGATGTCATCCATCTTCTTCATAAAGCCGGGATCCCATACGGAAGACATGATCTCAAAGCCTTCCATATTGCCGCCGTAGTATCCGTGTTCTTCGCCGAAGAAGGCATAGCCGGCGTCAACGCTGTCCAGACGGCGGACGATCTCCCGGATCTCTTCTTCCTTCAGCGGATCATCATACAGTCTTTCGCAGCATCCCATCACTGCCAGTCTGCCGTTGTTGCAGATGTAGCCGTTGGCATATTTGTGGAAATTCCTGCGTACATAGGGCAGTGCCCGGCCGGTGCAGATGAAGATCACGCTGCCGTTGTTCCGCAGCTGACGGATCGCTTTTTCGGCGCTGGCAGGAACATCCTTGCGGATCGCAAGGGTGCCGTCGATGTCAAAGAATACAAGATTCATTCTGCTCTCCCTTCCATCAGGACCGCTTCCGCTTTCTCCAGCGCTGCAGCGATGACCTGATCCATATCATAATATTTATACTCTCCGAGTCTTCCCCCGAAGATCACATGTTCTTCTTTTTCCGCCAGTTCTCTGTATTGTCTGTACAGAGTGCTGTTCTTTTCGTCATTGACGGGATAATACGGTTCATCCCCGGGTTTCCATTCTGAGGAGTATTCCCGGGAGATCACTGTTCTGGGCAGATCATTGCCGGCATCGTCTTTTCCGAATTCAAACCATTTGTGTTCGATGATCCTGGTCCACGGGGTTTCCCGGTCTGTATAGTTCACTGCCGCATTTCCCTGGAAATTCGGAATATCCAGCAGTTCTGTCTCAAAGCGGACAGAACGGTATTCCAGACTGCCGAGGCAGTAATTGAAATACGCGTCGATGGCACCGGTATAGATCACTTTGTCTGCCAGAGAATCATAGTATTCTTTCTTCTCCAGATAGTCCTCATTCAGAATGACTTCAATGCCTTCCAGCATATTGGCGACCATCTTTGTATAGCCTCCCATCGGAATGCCCTGATAGAGAGCGTTGAAATAATTATTATCAAAGGTCAGGCGGACCGGCAGACGGCGGATGATGAAAGCCGGCAGCTGGCGGCAGTCTCTGCCCCACTGTTTTTCGGTATAGCCTTTGACCAGTTTTTCATACACATCGCGGCCAACCAGAGAGATCGCCTGTTCTTCCAGGTTCTGCGGTTCGCCTTTGATCTCGGCACGCTGCTCATTGATCTTTGCCAGTGCTTCCTCCGGCGTTACCACACCCCACATTTTATTGAACGTATACATGTTGAACGGAAGGGAATACAGTTCTCCTTTGTAATTGGCGACCGGACTGTTGGTGAACCGGTTGAATTCCGCGAACTGATTCACGTACTCCCACACCTTCCGGTTGTTTGTGTGGAAGATATGGGCGCCGTATTCATGGACATGGATGCCTTCAACATCCTTTGTGTATATGTTTCCGGCGATCTGTCCCCGGCGGTCGATCACCAGAACTGTCTTTCCTCTTTTTTTCGCTTCATGGGCGAACACAGCGCCGTACAGACCGGCACCGACGATCAGATAATCATATTTCATCGTTTTTCTCCCTGACGATCTTTTCCAGTTCTTTCACGGCTTCGCTGACCAGTGCGGAGACCGGTCTGTCATCTACGCCCGCGATCACGGTGTCGCAGTTTTTAAACGGGATCAGGATCCGCTTTGCGGATGAGGATCCGACTGCCTGGGCGATCTTCGGCGTGATCTCACCAAGCATGGCGTCCGCAATGACAATGCCGACAGGACCGATGATGACATCTGCTTTCCTTGCGCATACTGCGGCTGCGTTTTCTCCGCATCCTGCTTCATCCGCACCTGCTTTTAACATTGTACCGGCAGCAGCAGAGTTGGTTCCTACAGCGATGATATGAAGACCGGGCATCTTCTTCCTGATTTCCAGGATCAGCTGTCTGCCGATCCCGCCGCCCTGGGCATCTATGATCACAATTTTCATATTGAGCTCCTTCGTCAAATGTCATTCTACCATATGCCCGCCGCAAAGAAAAAACCGGATGATCCTCCGGTTACTTTGCGCCGTACCAGCCGATGCCTTCGTCCCGCCATCCATAGCGGAGCAGTACGTTTTTCTCTTTGACGCTGGTCGTGTAATGGTGGTTGTTGGCATACGCGTTGGGATTGTACAGACGGTACAGCGGCACGTCTTCGGTATCGCAGCTGTACCAGCCGATGCCTTCGTCATTCCAGCCGAAGCCAAGCAGTGCTTTCTGTTCGGCAGCGTTTGTCGTGTAGTGATGTTCACCGCCGGTCTCATTGTAAAGACGGTAGACAGGCACGGAAGACGATGCCGGGGCATACCAGCCGATGCCTTCATAATTCCAGCCCATCGCATCCAGAGCAGTCCGCTCTTTTGCGTTGGCAGTATAGAAGTGTTCACCGGTATTGGGATTGTACAGTCTGTACATCGGGATCGTTCCGTTGTGGTCCGTGCTGTCGGTGACCTTCACTGTGCATTCGGCCTTTGCGCCGTTGGCGGAAAGCGTGGCAGTGATCACTGCCGTACCGCGGGATACCGCTGTTACAGTTCCCTTCTGATCCACTTTGGCAACGGATGGATCAGACGATGTCCAGACGATGTCTTTCTCAACAGAAACAGGCTTGACCGTAACTTTGAGCCATGTCTGTTCTTCGGTGCGCATATTCAGTTCGTTCTGTGACAGGGTGATCGTCGCTGCCGATTCCGGGTCTTCCTCGGCATTCGGCTGATAATTCTTTTTCGCGATCGGATAATCTTTCTGGAACCGGGAAGATACATATTCTTCCAGCGGTTCATGTCCCATGAAGTCTGAAGATCCTTTCAGGAAATAGTCTTTACTGCTTCCGGAAGTGGCCGCCCATGTCGTATCAATGTTGTAGTATTTGTTCTTCAGCTTAACGATGTTCCAGGCATGCAGGACCTCCCTGCCTTCCCCGCTGATGACGCGGCAGTCGACATTGAGTTCCAGCATCAGCCGGTAGAACAGGACCGCATAGCCCTGACACAGAGCGCTTCTGCGGACCAGAGCGCCGTAGGCAGAATAGTTCGACGCACTGCCGTCATCTTCCGCATAGGTCACATTGGAAACGATCCAGTCATAGACTGTTTTAATCTTTTCGTAATCACTCTTGTCGTATACATTCAGTTCATCCAGCAGCGCTTTGACTGCCTGATCTGTTTCTTCTTCCTGCCTGGCGTCGGTGTAATAGCTGATCTTGATCTGATAGCGCATTCCGTAGTCGATATGTGATGTGCTGCAGTCCCACTTTGCCCACTGATAGCGGAGACTGTCTCCTTCTTTCGGCTTTCCGGTATGAGCCATCGCTTCTTTCATGATCGTGTAGACAAAATCTTTGTCCGCGCCTGCGTAGATCGTTGAAATATCGATCGGCGAACTGCGCTTTACCATTTCAGCACGGGCGTATTCATATACTTCCTGAGGCGATGCCAGGACCTCCGACATCGGCGCTCCGTCAGTTTCACTGACAAGCGTCCGGCTGTGCATGCTTTCAGGAATAACGATTTCTTCTTCGCTGGTTTCATACAGCGGATTTTCCATGATGATATCAGTCGGTTCATCCGTTTCGGCAGGAACGGGATGCATCATCAGAGCTGCAGACAACAATGCGCAAATGATCTGTTTCATATCCCTTTCCTCCTTTTTGACAAGGCCTATTCTAGCACGTTCTTTTTACTCTGCTTCGGGGAAATTCCTTACATTTTCTTAACATTGAAAACGTAAGCCCTTACATTCAGAAAACAGAAAAAAGGATCTGTATTTCACAGTCTTTCATACAGATCCCGGATATGCAGTTTGTTTCTTTTTGCGGTCAGACAGAAGCTGACATTGGCAACAGCGATGTAGAGAGATCTTGGAAAGAAGGATGGTCCGGCAGTCAGTGTTTCCGTCTTTTCCCCGCTCTCCACAGCCCTGGCAAACCGTTTCATCGTCTCCTTCAGATCCCGGCAGAACGGTTCCGTATCCATCAGCACTCTCAGCAGTTCACCGGCACCGATGGAAAGACAGCCTTTAAGAGAAAAGTCCATTGTTCTGCACCAGAGGCGCATCATCTCATTCAGATTGTTCAGCTGTTCTGTCTCATACAGTCCCATATTAGCCAGGACATATACGTTTTTGGCTGGTCCGGCATATTCTTTCTCAAACGCCCGCTGGAAGCGGAGCACCTGGGAAGGCAGTCCGTCCACGAACAGCGGCACGCAGAAGACGAGCGTATCTGCGTCTGCACATGTTTCCACCAAGGCAGAAAGATCGTTCAGATACGTGCTGATGTGACAGAATCCTGATTCTTCCGTCATGAAGCTCATCAGCTGTCTGCCGAAGGCATAGGAATTCGCGTTCTTCCCCCGGACACTGCCGTTCAGGAATACTGTTTTCCCGGTGCCCGCCGGTATCCTTTCGTTCACAGTTTTCTTTTCTTCCGGGCATTCCGCAAATTGTACGCTGCCGATATGTCCGCGCAGATTCCGGCAGGCTGCCTGCACATACTTTACAGCTGCCGTCTTTTCTTCCTGGGACAGATCACTGCCGTAAAACAGGAACGAGAATGCCTTGTCATCATCATAGCGTTTCTGATGGTGTGTTTCCCGGCCGGTCACTTCAAAGAACGGAAGGACATAGGCAAGACTTCTGTCGAATACATTTTTCACGAAGGGAGAGAAGCCGCCGTACGTAAGTCTGCTTATGATCTGGATCTTTTCCGCGTGATGAAGCAGATATCCCATCGTTTCATATCCGTCATGAACTGCGCATCGGCCCGGTGTCTTTGTCCAGCAGGAAAAGCATCCCGGACAGGGACGGATCGTCCCGTTGTCGGAAATGATGGTCCAGCCTTCATACTTCTGTTCAAGTTCTTTCTGTTTATTGCCTGTGAGGTCATGGATCAATAGCTTCATGCGAATACCTCCCGGATCTTCTTTCATTATATCCATACTTCTTCATGCACAGGAAGAAAGCGCTCCTGTGCTTACAAAAATGAAAATTGGAAATGGAAACTTTTCCCGTGATGTCATATAGTATATAGTTGAGAACAGTCCTGTATTTGCAGGCTTTGGAGAATACGTATGACAAGATTTGAAATGAAAGACAAAAACTGCACGACCTATACCTATAATGTAAAAGACCTGATGAAGAAAGAGGTTCTTGCTCTCATCTGTGATATCCTGCGTGATGACGATATTCAGGGACATGGACTGATCCTGACCCAGCCGCTGGAAGAAAAAGACTGGCCGGGAATCACAAAAGAGATCCCCTACAACCCTGTCGCTGCTGAATTCGCTGAGGACTATGAAAATGTTCCGCTGACATGCGTCACTGCGATCATGGAATATCATGGACAGTCCATGATGCTTTCCTATCATCCGGAACAGAATCTGCTGTCTGTGATCCTGCCGGCAGAGTTTACCGCTGACATCAACGAGATCGAACAGAATGTCATTCCGGATGTCATTGACCAGAATCCGGAAGAAGAATCTGTTGAAGAATACTGATCAGGAACACGCCGGTGAAAGACCGGCTTTTTTCTTTCCGGGAAAACCTTTTGGTTCCTTCCATTGCCGTAATACTTTCAAAATGATAAACTGTTCCGGATACAGAAAGAGTAGATTTGTATGATAGAAAAGCTGAAAACCTACATAGAACCGAACAAAACGGTGTGTATCGCGGAAACTGTTCTGTTCGTTCTCGCACTGACAGTCTCGCTGGTCTCATTCATCATCGGCGGCGTACGCATCGGCAGAGATCCGGGAAACATGACTCCCCTCGGCAGCGTGGAAATGACGCGTGACTTTGAAGCGGAAGATTATGATGAAGACTGTACGGTCTGCGATGTTGCGTTCGTTAACGGCGAAGATACATATATCAAAGTGTACAGCTACGAAGAATATGAGGAGCTGGAGATTGATACGATCACCGTTTACGGCTATGAAGCGGAAGATGGCACGAGGCTGTTTTTCGAAGAAAACGACCCGGCACCGGACCTGATCCGCAAAACATATACTGCGACAATTACCAACAACAATATGGGACTGTTCAATCTGGCAAACGCGCTGCTGATCCTGGCGGTCTCCGTGCTTGTCGTCCTGCTGTTCGGCGCCTTCTTCACCACGTATGAGAAGAGCTGGTTCCTGTCGATCATGATCCTGGCGGTCATCGTCTCGGTCATTTTCCCGGAAGAAAGCGCAAACGGCGTCAACGGCATCGTGATCATGCTGCTGTACCTGCTGGATACGTTCCTGAACATCCTCTGCGAACTGCTGATCTCCAAGCAGTCGCGCTACAACTTCCTGGTCTCCGTTCTTGTTGAGATCACGGAGATCGTCATGTGCCTGGTGCTCATGTACCGGTTCGCGACCATGGTGACGACGCTGTTCTTCTGGCTGCCGATCGACATTGTCAGCTTTATCAACTGGTCCAGACACAAGGACACTGAGGAAGAAGAACTGACTGCTGTCAGAAAACTGACAGGCTGGCAGGAAGTGCTCGTCCTCTGCGGCATCGCTGTGTGGACCGTCGCCGTCGGCTGGCTGATCAGCGGTCTCGATATCCAGACAGATTTCATCCAGAGCAGATCCCTGGAAACGATGATCGCATACATCGACGCGTGTGCTTCGGCGGTCGGCGTCGCCAACGGACTGTTCATCTTCTTTCGTCTCAGAGAACAGTGGATCGCGTGGTATATCTGCGCAGCACTGGAAGCTGTGATCAACATTCTCTCCGGACAGTATGTCCTGCTGGTATTGAAACTTGGCTACTTTACCAACACAACATACGGCTATATCCGCTGGAGCAGATACATCAAATCTCATGCAGAAGAGAAACCTTCACTGTTTTGATTTGATATAGTTCAATAATATTGTTAGAATATAAGCGATTTTAAGGAAAAGGTGATAAATTATGGCAATTGAAGCAGGCGATTTTAAAACTGGTCTGACAGTTCTGATCGATGGCGATCCCTGTGTCGTTCTGGACTTCCAGCACGTGAAGCCCGGCAAAGGCGCAGCGATCCTGAGAACAAAGATGAAGAATCTCAAAACCGGCAATACACAGGAAAGAAACTTCAACGCCAGCACAAAGTTCGAAGCTGCTCCGATCGAAAGAAAGATCGTTCAGTATTCCTACATGGCTGACAATGTGTATTACTTCATGGACATGGACACATTCGAGACATTCGAAGTCTCTGAAGAACAGGTCGGCGACAACAAGTATTATCTGTCCGACATGCTGAATGTCACTCTGATGTTCTATGACGGAATCCTTCTATCCATCTCCGTACCGGACAAAGTTGAACTGACCGTCGCTGAGACAACACCGGCGATCAAGGGCGCTCCGTCCACACAGACAAAGGACGCTGTCACTGACACTGGTCTGACGCTCCGTGTTCCTCAGTTCATTGAACAGGGCGAAAGGATCATCATCTCCACAGCTGACGGAACGTATTCCTCAAGAGCGTGATCAAACGCTCTTTTTTCTCATGAGTAAGGTCGTACTGATCACAGGCGGTGCCGGCGGCATCGGTGAAGCGATCGCCCTGGAGCTTGCCCGCAATGGATATGACATCGTGATCAATTATCTGACTTCAGAAGAAAAAGCACTGCGTCTGAAAGAACAGATCTGCAGTGAGTTTCAGGTACGCTGCCTTGTGCTGAAGGCAGACATCTCTTCCGAAGCGGAATGTGACGCGATGGTATCAGAAATTGAAAACAGGATGGGAAGTGTTGACGTACTCGTCAACAACGCGGCTGTCGACTTCCCGAATCTGTTTCATCTCAAAACAGCGGAAGAATTCCGCAGGACACTGGATGTCAACGTTGTCGGAGCATATCTTCTCAGCCGCAGAGTGTATCCGCATATGAAAGAAAACGGCTGGGGACGCATCATCAATATCTCTTCCACAAACGGCATGAACACATATTATCCGATGTGCTTCGACTATGACGTTTCCAAGGCAGCCCTGAACCAGCTGACGCATGATCTGGCCGTGCAGTTTGCGCCGGACGTGCATGTCAATGCCATTGCGCCGGGCTTTATCGGAACAGCGAAGGAACTGGAAGGCTACGATGAAGAATTCCTCCGCATGGAAACAGAAAAAATCCTCCTTGGAAGATACGGAGATCCGAAGGAGGTTGCTTATCTGGTTAAATTCCTGATCAGCTCTGAAGCAGATTATATCAACAACACGATCATCCGCATCGACGGCGGACAGTTGGGCAGTCTTTAATTCTCCAGCACTCTGGACAATGCCCGCAGGATCGACAGTTTGCCGTATTCAGGGGTCAGTCCGCCCTGCAGGTACAGCGTATACGGAGGGATGACAGGCGCGTCGGCGCTCAGCTCGATCGTGCTGCCCTGGGTAAAGCTGCCGCAGGCCATGACTTCATCAAAAGGATAACCGGGCATCGGTGCCGGCAGGACTTTTACATAGGAATCGATCGGTGAGGATTCCTGGATGCCCTGGGTAAAGCGGACAAGCGCTTCCTCACTGCCAAGCTCTACCGTCTGGATGATGTCCGTGCGGTCTTCATCATAACGCGGAGATACATTGTGATAGCCAAGCTTCTCCAGCATGTATGCGCAGAACGCGGCTGTCTTCAGCGCATTGCGCACAGCGCCCGGCGCCATGAACAGGCCTTTGAAGAAGGCATTGTTCTGGTTGAAGTTGGCACCCTGTTCCTTGCCGATGCCGGGGGCAGTCAGACGTTCAGCGACCATGTATACAAGGTCTTTCCTTCCGGCAATGTAGCCGCCGGTGGAAGCAATTCCCCCGCCCAGATTTTTCATCAGAGAACCAGCGATAATGTCGGCTCCGGCATGTCCTGGTTCTTTTTCTTCGACCAGTTCGCCATAGCAGTTGTCGACCATGATGATCACGTCTTTGTTTACTTCCCGGATGGCTTTGATCAGGTGTTCGATCTGCGCGATGGTCAGCGAAGGTCTTGCGGAATAGCCGCGGGAACGCTGGATCTCGGCAAGCCTGACATCATTTCTCTTCAGTCTTTCAACAATTGCCTCTTCATCAAAGGCGCCGTCTTTCAGATCGATCTGTTCATAGCGTACGCCGTCGGCAGCCAGTGACTGGGAGGAGTTCCCGCTCAGTCCGATCATTTCCTGCAGGGAATCATACGGTGTTCCGGTGAGGGAGATCATCGTATCGCCGTGCTTTAACAAAGCTGAGAAAACAAGATACAGCGCGTTGGTGCCGCTCATGATCTGCGGTCTGACCAGAGCGTCTTCGCAGCCCAGGATGTCCGCGAAGATCTTTTCCAGCTTGTCTCTGCCGCTGTCGTAGTTGCCGTAGCCGTTGATGTCCGCAAAGTCGGTGTAGGACACCTGATTTTCAATAAAGGCAGACAGGATCCGGTCTGAGTTGTACATGCATACCCGGTCCATCTTTTCATATGTTTCTTTCAGTGCGGCGTCTGCTTCTGCCGCAAGTCTGATCAGTTTTTCATCGATTTTTTCCAGGATCATAGATCTTCTCCTCCTACTATATAGGTACAGGGTGTAATACCTGACAGCCAGCCAGGACTACATCCTCTCATTGTTGAAACTGTTAGAATGGGATGGCATTGGTGTGACGTACGTCTCCTTGGACCATATTGCGTCCGTAAGAAAGCC
>JAILCN010000070.1 GCA_024680365.1 Solobacterium sp. | reverse complement strand
CATTCGACTTCATAGAAGACTGTTTCCCCGTTCTCCTTGCAGATATGATGCTGCCGGAGAAAGAACAGCACGTTACCGATCACCGATGAACGCAGAATATAGGATACCCGGGAGACGCTTGCCTTCGGCAGCACTGCATGCTTCCCGTGAATGGCTTTAATGGTAAAACTCCCGATCCGGATCGTGTCGCCATGACGGATAAGAATCAGGTTTTCTTCGGGAACGCCCTTTTTCAGAAGCGTTTTGTACGGTGTTTCTGTGCAGCGGATCCTGACCCCGGAATTCCGGCGGAAGATCTCCGGCAGAGAATAGATGTGGTCAAAGTGGCCGTGGGTGATCAGGATCTCATCGAAACCGTCAAAATCTTCGATCTTTACCGGAACATCTGAACCTTTCAGGGGAACGAACGGATCGAACAGGATGCGGTCTCCCTTCGAGGAGATCATTTCGACCGATGCGGTACCGTGCCAGATCACTTTCATTTCCTGTCACCTGTCTTTCGCAGCTGCTCCAGAAGCGATACGATCCTTGTCAGCAGCGTGCCGGCAAAGGCGGACGCAAAAGCGACCGCAAAGACCCAGAGAGTCCCGCTGTCCGGTGTCAGCTTGATGGTCATCATGGAATTGCACATATAGTTCACGACACTGCAGAGACCAGCCAGGATGGGAAACCAGCACCAGGCGCTTCCGACTCCCAGGCGCAGTCCGGTAAAGAAATTGATCACCGGCACCAGAAAAAAGAATACCAGGAGCAGTCCGATCGGGTCGTCCCCAAAGATCCAGTACAGACGGCTGAAAATGATCACTCCCAGCATGATCAGCAGATAGATAATGATCGTCGTTTTTTCTTTCTGAGTCAGAGATCTAAACATATGCACAGGGATTCGCAAGACCGGCGGATCATAGTCAACAGAATTATAGCACGGCGTATTCAGCGATTCTTATTCCGCTTTTGATCGCCGGGCGGTAAGCACGTCGTAGAACAGGATCCCGATAATAACGATCGCTGCGCCGATCAGTGAGAATCTGCCAAGGACTTCTTTATAGAAGATTGCGACCAGCACCGGATTCAGGATCGGTTCGATAGCGTTGATGATCGAAGCGGTCACCGGTTCGGTATACTTCGTACCGGTCGTGAAGAAGATATAGGCAATGCCCACCTGCACGCTTCCCAGCACAAATACCGCTGTCAGCACACCGGGCGTGAACACCGTCTCCTTCAGCACCAGCGGAGTAAGCAAGATCCCGCAGAAAAGCTGTCCGAAAAAGACAGAGGACAAAGCATCTCCCTTTTCGAAGCGGTTCAGCAGGAATACCAGTGCGTAAGTGATGCCGGATAACAGCGCGAGCGTATCCCCGAGCCATCTGCCGGTTGACATGCTGTCGAGGAAGAAACAGACGATCCCGATAAGTACGATAAAGACTGTGACCAGCGCGATCCTATCCGGCCTCTGACCGAAAAGGAAATACATGAAAACAATGATCCAGATCGGAGCCGTGTACTGAAGCACGATGGTATTACCGGCGGTCGTAAGCTTGTTGGCGACCGCATAAAGCGTCGTTGTCGCTGCTAGTGCGGCAGCACCGAAGAGAACGGTCCTGTTGCACTTGAGAGGATGCTTGATGAAGCGGATATAAAGACCGATCACACAGCAGGCGATCAGATTCCTTGCGCCATTGATTGCCAGAGGATTCCAGGGGATGATCTTCATGAGCAGTCCGCCCAGAGAGAAACACAAAGATGCCGCCAGCATGGCAGCGATGCCCAGTCTTCTTTTATCGGCAGATACTCCGTTCATGAAAAACCCTCCTGTTTCTGTTGTCCATTATACTCGCATCTGTTCGTTATACCGATAATTCGCTTTCAGCAGAATGTTTTTTCGTAACGCTGAAGCGGCTGTCCAGACACTCTGCTATACTGAATGCAGAGGTAGTTGTTATGAATAATCTTAAAGTATTGCTGACCGCACTGGTCGTTATCGGATTTGTGCTGCAGATCCTTTTCATCAAGGTCGAACACGAGGAAAAATACGTACTGGCAGATATCCTGAAAGGCAGCGCTTCGCTGATGTTCGTGATCATCGGTTATCTGGCATATACCCGTGTCAACAATCCCTTCAACAAACTGTTCTTTTACGGACTGATCTTCGGAATGATCGGTGATATCCTGCTGAACCTGCGTTTTGTCTTCAAGAAGAACGGGCAGAAGATCTTCCTTGTCGGTATTCTGGCCTTCCTGATCGGACATATCCTGTATCTGCTCGCCCTGCTGCCACAGGCAAGAGCGCCCTGGCTCTACTATTTTGCTGCAGCCGGTGCTTTAGCAGCTGCAGGTCTTTTGATCTATATCTTCAAGACGATGGACGTGAAACTTGCATTCAAGATCTTCGGCGTCTTCTATCTCGGCGCGGTCTTCATCATGAGCGCGATCGCGATCGGAATCGCCATCTTCATCCCCAACACCAGATCGCTGGTCTATGCCATCGGCGCTGTCCTTTTCACGGCATCGGATGTCGTGCTGATCTTCAACACTTTCTCCGGCGTTACGAAATTCTCGATGCGTATCACCAATCTTTTGTTGTATTATATAGGTCAGATACTGATCGCAGTTTCCCTGTTCTACTAGGGAACGATCGGTTTTAAAGGAGGTTATTCAATGGCATATTGCAGAAACTGCGGTAAACCCGTTGGTGAAAATGACCGTTTCTGTCCACATTGTGGCGCAAAACAG
>JAILCN010000157.1 GCA_024680365.1 Solobacterium sp. | reverse complement strand
CGGCATCAAGGGTCTTTACCGCGCTTCCCATATGCATGCCCTGAATCTGAAGGAAATGACGATCCGTCATGCGGCTTCCCAGGGAAAGAAGTATGAAGAGCTGAATCTGATCGCCTGTCATCTGGGCGGCGGCATCACTGTAAGCGCCCATCGTCAGGGAAAGATGATCGACGGCAACGATATCGTAGGCGGAGACGGACCGATGACCCCGACACGCTGCGGCTCGATCCCGGTCGCGGAAGTACTCAACTATATGGAAAAGAACGGCGTTACAGCGGCTGAGATGCGCAAGCTCTGCACAAAGAGCGGCGGTTTCGTCGATCACCTCGGAACCAGCGAAGGTCTTGATGTCATCGCGATGATCGAAGACGGCAGCAAAGAAGCGGAAATGGTCTGGGAGACCATGATCTACCAGGTCAATAAATACATCGGCTCGATGGCTTCCGCCCTGCACGGGAAAGTCGACGCCATCCTCTTAGGCGGCGGCATAGCCCACAATGACGGACTGGTGCAGGAAGTAAGGGATGCCAACGGCTGGATCGCCCCGATCTTTGTCTATCCGGGTGAATTCGAAATGATCGCTCTGGCTTCCGGTGTTGCCCGCGTTCTGGAAGGGAAGGAAGAACTGAAGGAATATACCGGCGTTCCCTACTGGAAAGGTTTCGATTTTTAAAAACAGTCACTAACAAGCAAAACCACCCGCTGCAAACGGGTGGTTTTTTGTGTTTAAACGATCGATTGTTGAATATCTTTATTCTACAGAAGCACGAAGCCGTTTTCGGTAAGCGAAAGCCAGCAGAGTAGAGAGAAGGTAGGACGCAAAGGCAAACACGAACGGCAGCATCGCGCCTCTGGCATAGATCAGTCCGGCGAAGAGAGCTCCGAAAATACCGCCGAAGGAAGTCATCGCCTGATAAAAGCCCATGACGGAATTGCTGGAGGAGGGATCGGAATGCACTGACGCCAGGATCTGCAGCAAAGGCAGACGCAGGACCATCACGCTGCTGTAAACGATGTAAACAGCGATGAACAGGATCTGCGAATGATCGATCAGAATCAGACCGGTCAGGAAAGTACAGGCGATCAGGATATATACGAAAGTCTTATTGATATCGGTCTTCCGCTGCAGATAGCGCGAGACCGTACTGTTCAGAAGCAGCGTCAGGAAGGCGATCAGTGCCTTGAAAATGCCGTTATAGGCGGAAGAGAGGCCGTACTGGTCTTTCAGGTAATAGTTGAAACACTGCTCGTAGGAATACTGGCCAAGCGAAGAAACAGCGGTGACCGCGAAGATCAGTGCCAGCAGAGGCGTCATGAACTTCCGGGCATCCAGGATCGCGGCGAACGGGTTTATGTCTTTCAGTCGCAGCGGATGTTCCGGGATCTCTTTATACGGGGTATCATCCAGGCACGTGAAGAACCATAGAAGTCCGGAGGCGGTGACAACAGCGACCTGCACCAGAAAAGCAGTCTCGACCGAGATCAGTCCCAGCATGCCCCCGACGAAATAGCCGATCGCACCGCCGACGTTCTGGATGGTGACCAGCGTGATCAGAAGACTGCCCTGACGTTCCTTATCCTCTTTGCAGAGGTTGATCACATAATTTGCGTGGGCAACATAGATGCCCCCGGCAAGTCCTCCTGCCAGCATTCTTCCCAGGATCACAGCGGTCTCGCTCCGGGCAAGTCCGAAAACGATCTGGCCGCAGCCGTAGCCGAGACAGCAGATCAGCAGGATCCGCTTGACCGGCAGATAATCGCAGAGCCTCCCCCACAAAGGCGAGAAAAGGAAATACATCGCCATCATCGCCGCAAAAGCGACGCCGAAAAGTGAGGCATCCAGTCCTCTTTCGACGATCAGTGTCGGGGTGACCGGATGAGCGAAATTCGCTGCCATATTGAACAGGAAGTCGATCAGAAAGAAGGTCAGAAAACTCCGGGGTTTTTCATGCATGAATTCATGATAACGCAAAAGCAGAAGGGCAGGGCGGCAAATGCACAGG
>JAILCN010000063.1 GCA_024680365.1 Solobacterium sp. | reverse complement strand
AGACTATAGCTTATTCAAAAGAGAATCTGCGAAATTTGACAAATATTGAAAATTGTCTGACCACTTTTTAGTGTCAAAAACACGACGTTCTGACAACTTTTTGACAACTTTCTGCCGAAATCGCCCGAAATCAGCCATTTTTTACTCTATCAGAATTCTCTGAATTCTCTAAGACGAAAATCGAAAAAATGGCTGAAAATGTTCCTAAATAGGATCAAAACTATCCGAAAACGCAAAAATAAAGCGGTATTCTCATTCGTAATACCGCTTTTTACATGGTGACCTCTGAGGGACTCGAACCCTCGACCCACTGATTAAGAGTCAGTTGCTCTACCAACTGAGCTAAGAAGTCATTTCTTCGTGCTAAATGATTATATGACACCATCCAGTGATTTGCAAGACCTATTTTTCAAGTTTCTGCCTTTGATCGGACTGACCGGTTAAGGGAGGATCCGGTCAGTCCTTTTCATCAGCAGAATACAAACGAAATGGAAGTTTCCGTCAGCCGTTTGCGGATGTATCGGATACAAGAATGCAGAAATCTTCTGAAAGCACCTTGTACAGCTCTTCCGGTGTGATATTGTCTGCGTTAACAGCAGGCCAGTTGACTGTTGTCTGATTCATATGTTTCCTCTTCTTTCCCGTACATCCTGCAGGCTGTCCGTACTTAGAGAATAGCAGAATGCAGAAGCAGTACTGTACACCGGCATGTACAGCAATGAAATTATTATTATGCATGCATGTATTTTTTCAGTTAACATTCACATTTCCGGTGAAAGAATAAGCATATAATGGAAACGGAGGTTCCAATGAAACACGAATCAAGGCTGCATAATGGAATTGTCATCCCTACCCTCGGATACCGGATCGACAAAGATAATAAAAAAACAATGTATGAAGACATCCTGGCTGCCCTGCGCGCCGGCTTCAGACATTTTGATATTGCCTGCGACGGCGATACGGAGAAGATCGCCGGCAAGGCATTTGAGGATTCAGGCATTCCCCGCTATCAGCTGTTTCTGACCATGAAACTGGCGAATGAAGATCATGGCTATGATAAAGCTCTGCGGGCGTTTGACCGCTCGCTGAAACGCGTCGGAACGGATTATGCCGATCTGTATCTGATCAACTGGCCGAATCCTGCCGCTTTCCGCAGCCAGTATGAAACAAACAGCGTCGATACATGGCGGGCACTGGAGGAATGTTACAAGAACGGCACGGCGCATGCCATCGGCATGGCAAATTACGAAGCAAGGCACATTGAGCATCTGCTGGAAAACGCTGAGATCGCGCCGATGTTCAATCAGGCCAGAATCTATCCAGGGTTCCCGTTCGTGGACAACCTGGACTGTGCGAAAAAGCACGGCATCCTGACGGAAGGCTTCCTGCCGCCTGATCACAAGGCGATCCTGAATTCCAAAGAGCTGAATATCTTCGCGGAGAAGTATCATGTCTCACCGCGCATCATCTGCATCCGCTATCTGCTGGAGAAGAAATGTCTTGCCCTGGTACAGGGAAGCGGTGAAGAAGAGCTCGCGCAGTCCGCAAAGGCGTTTGATTTCTCGATCTCTGCGGAAGACATGCTGTATCTTGACAGCATGAGAAACTACGGACCTGCCAACATTGATCCAGATACATGTGATTTCTGAAAAAGACGCATTGCGCGTCTTTTTTACAGGTCATTTTTCTGGGTCAGCTCACCGCGGATGTTCCGCTCCATGCTGTATTTGATCCGCATCGGATCATCATAGATGTTGAACAGGTAGTACAGCTTCGCGACTGCTGCTTCTGTCGTCATGTCTCTGCCGCTGACCGCGCCGGCATCACGCAGGATACTGCCTGCTTCATACGCGTTCATATCAACGGTTGCCTGCGGGCACTGGGAACAGACAACGACCACTGTTCCGTTTTCTTTTGCCTTTTTCAGCATGGGCAGGAGCACGCCCCTGTCATCCGGGACGTTGCCGGAACCGAACGTCTCAATGACCACGCCTTTCAGCTTGTCTGTCAGGATGGATTCAAACAGTTCGAACCGAATGCCCGGGAAAACTTTGATGACACCGATCGGCACATCCGCGAACGGCCTGTACGCGAAGCGATCATAGCTTTGTTTCAGCAGCGTTCCTTCATGATACTGGATCGAGATGCCCGCCGAAGCAAGCGCGGGATAGTTCGGGCTGACAAATGCCTGCATGCCGTCAGCCGAGTATTTTGTTGTCCGGTTGCCTCTGAGCAGCACGCCGCCGAAATAGATGCACACTTCTCTGACTTTGCCGCTGCCGGCAATGATCATCGATGTGATCAGGTTGTCGCGGCCGTCGCTTCTTGTTTCACACAGAGGGATCTGTGATCCGGTCAGGATGACCGGCTTGTTCAGATTCCTGAGCATGAATGACAGGGCAGAAGCTGTGTATGCCATCGTATCGGTTCCGTGCAGGATCACGAAGCCGTCATATTCTTCATAGTGATCCGAGATGATCCTGCCGATCGTATTCCATTCGGAAACTGTCATGCGGCTGGAATCAAGCAGCGGATCCGTCTCCATGAAATCCCACTTCGGCATTCCCTGTGCTTTCAGGGAATCCATATGAAATATTGCCTGCCGGAAGTATTCTCCGTCCGGCTGATATCCGTCTGCCGTTCTTGTCATACCGATCGTACCGCCGGTATGCAGTATCAGTATCCTGCTCATTGTCTGTTCCTCCTCTGCTGTATGGTGCTTTTGTATTCAGATCTGCGCCAGTGCGCAGCCGTCCGCTCTGGGATCACTGCCGCCTAGACGCACGCCGTCTTCCCGGATCTGGATCACTTCTGACGCGCCGGAGCAGCTGAATGGCTCGATCCTTTCCAGGACATGTCCTTTTTCTTCCAGTTTCTTCAGTTCTTCTTCGCCGATCTGCTTTTCAATGCGCAGGATATGTTTTCCGCCTTGATGCAGATCTGTCCATTTCGCGTATTCCAGCGCTTCCTGCACATCCATATGATGATCAAGCAGATTGACCACCGTCTGCATGTTCCACTGCGGCTGATTGTCACCGCCCGGCGTGTTGCCGACATAGCGCAGGTTTCCTTCCTGATCGGTGATCATCCAGGCATTCAGCGTATGCATCGTCCGTTTTCCGCCCTGCAGGACATTGGGGTGTCCTTCTGCCAGAGAGAACCCTGCTCCTCTGTCGTTTAACAGGAAGCCGCAGCCTTCCGGGATGAGTCCGGAGCCCCAGACATCCGCGATGCTGTGAATAAAGGAAGCCGCATTGCCGTCTTTGTCCACGACAGCAAAGCTTGTTGTATGAGTGTCCTGATGATCCAGGCAGTCTGCCGGATCCAGCACATGATCCGGATCGATCAGAGCTGCCAGCGCAGCGGTATGTGTATCTGAAAGGATCTCTTCCACAGGGTTCTTCATGAAGCGGGGATCACCAAAGTATTTCTGCCGCTCATGGAAGGCAAGCTTCTTCGCTTCTGTCATCACATGGATCGATTCCGCTGTATCAAAGCCAAGTGAAGCCATGTCAAAATGCGACAGGATCCCGAGTTCTTCCAGATGAATGATCCCCTGGGATACCGGCGGTGTCTGATAAACACGCATGCCGCGGTAGGATATGGAGAGCGGCTCTGTGATCTCGCAGAATGATCCGTCAAAGTCTTCCGCTGTGAAGAAGCCTCCTTCTTCCGCAGAGCATTTCAGGATCGCATCCCGCATCTTTCCGTGATAGAAGCCTTCCCGTCCTGTTTCACTGAGATATCTGAGATCTTCTGCCAGCAGCGGGTTCTTTACGACTTCCGCAAACCCGTATGCCTCGCCGTTCTTTGTATACAGCTCTTTCAGTTTCGCGAACTTCAGCATCCGTTCTCTGTGCGTATGCATATGGCGGACGACCTTCGCGCTCATCGGCGTGCCTTCTTCACAAAGCTTCACGGCATCTTCCGCAAGCTTTGAAAACGGCATGGCCCCCCATTTTTCAAGCATTGTAAAATACACATCGACTGCTCCGGGAACCGTCACAGGATGAATGCCGTCTGACGGCATCCTGTCTGTTCCCAGTGCTTCTCTGCTGAGCAGAGCCGGCGCGGGACCGGATCCGTTCAGGGCATAGATCTTTTTTTCATCTGCTTTGTAATACAGCACAAACGCGTCGCCGCCGAGTCCGCACATATCAGGCAGCACGACACCGGATGTCAGCGCCATAGCGATCGCGGCGTCTGCGGCATTGCCGCCGGCTTCCAGGATCTTCACGCCGGAAGCAGTGATCAGCGTATGGGCTGCAGCGCACATTCCTTTTGTGCCTGTCACGACACCTCTGTGTCTGAGTGGTTTCTGTTTCATATGATATTTCCGCTTTCTTTCTGTCTCCATTGTAACAAAGACATGGACAGATCGAATCATTGACTTATAATTGCTGTGTTGAAAGTGACGTATGATATGAAAACGAAAAAAAACAGCCGGCAGGAGCTCTTCGCAGATGCGCCTGTCTCACAGGCACTGCTGACAATGGCAGTACCGACGATCATCTCTCAGGTCATCAACCTGATCTATAACATGGTCGATGCCTTCTTTATCGGCAGAACTGGAAATTCCTATATGATGGCAGCGACATCCCTGACTCTGACCATGGTCATGATGAATGTGGCACTGTCCAATCTGTTCGGCATCGGCGGCGGCAGTCTGGTTGCCCGGCTGATGGGTGTCTCAGAACATGACAAAGCAAAGCGGGTCAGTGCCTTCAGCTTCTATGGTGCAGCCGGGATCGCGCTTGTGTACTCTCTGCTCATCGGACTGTTCCTGGATCCGATCCTGAAATTTCTCGGTGCTTCCAGTGCAACGATGGACTTTGCGAAATCGTATGCGACGATCGTCATTGTGATCGGCAGTCTGCCTTCCGTCCTGTCCATGGCAGCTGCCCATCTGCTCAGAAATGCCGGCTTCTCCGGCAAAGCCAGCATGGGACTTTCCATGGGCGGCATTCTGAATGTCATCCTTGATCCGATCTTTATGTTTGTGATTATGCCGAAAGGTCAGGAAGTGACCGGCGCTGCCATCGCGACAATGCTTTCCAATGTCATTGCCTGCGTCTATCTGATCTATGCGTTCCGGCAGGCTTCTTCCCAGGCGCCGCTCAGCATGCATCTGTCTGATGCCGCGAAAATCAGCAGAGCAAACCGCAGACAGCTGTTTTCCGTCGGCATTCCTTCCGCCCTTCTGACCGGACTGTTTGATCTGGCGAATATCTGCGTCAACATTCTGGCGTCTTCGCACAGCGATCTTGTACTTGCGGCAATGGGCATCGTCATGAAAGTCGAAAGGATCCCGAACGCTGTCAACATCGGCATCTGCCAGGGCATGCTGCCGATCGTCGCATTCAATTATTCTTCCGGCAATCATGCGCGCATGAAGCAGACGATCAATACAGCCCGCAATACCGGACTGCTGATCTCCTTTGCCAGCATTCTCTTCTTCCAGCTGTTCGCTTCCCCTGTTTCCCGGCTGTTTCTCAGCACCAGAGCATCTGATCCGCAGACTGCTCTGCAGACCATCGCCTACGCCGCGCTGTTCCTCAGGATCCGCTGCTTTGCCTCACCGGTGCAGATGCTGAACTATCACACATCCTTCTGCATGCAGGCAATGGGCAAGGGAAAGGAAACGCTCCTGCACGCCTTTGTGCGCGAGCTGCTTCTGTACATTCCGCTGATGTTCCTGCTTGATAACCTGTTCGGTGAGGCAGGTCTTGCCTCAGCACTGCCGGCCGGCGAAGCGTGCGCAGCCGTGTTTGCTCTGTATCTGCTGAACCGGACAATTCACGCAAAAGAAAAAGACCATGCGAACGCATGATCACAGTAACGGGGAAACCCGTTTTTTTAATGGATCAGTGTAACTCCCCAGCTGATCACAGCGATGATCAGCGTCAGGGCAGCGATCCAGAATGCACTGACTGTTTTGCTTTGTCTGTAAACCTTGAAGAACGGATATGGTCCGTCATATCTGCGGATCATATTCAGATACATCATTATCAGTCCGTAGACCATCGTCAGAATGACCGGCAGGATCCACAGATCACAGTGCGGTTCCAGAAACAGATAGGAATACACGGACAGGATCGGGCACAGGGTATGATGGTACAGACCGTTGCCATGCACCATGAGCTTCATGAAACCGCCGCCCATCGGCACCAGGACAAACAATGTGATCAGAAAGGTCATCACAAGCATGCACGCACTGACGTAACGGAATACAGCCGTGACCGCATTGAAGCCGAAAACAAGACACAGGATCGAAGAGAACAGAGCCGCCAGGTTGGACAGCTGTGTATAGAACACAAAGATCTTCCATTTCTTTGCCCGCACGCTGATGGCAAGACCGATTACTTCCAGAATGACCACAAGAATTGTTATGAACAGTCTCATATCAGATGTCACTTGCCTTTCGCTGCCAGTTTCGCGCAGAAGTCTTTAAATGCAAGCTCTTTTTCATAGGAGGAAAAACGGAATTCCAGCCCTTTCGGATCACCGTTGATCAGATAGAGATACATCCATGGTCCGCTGTCACCGTCTTCCACAAGTTCTTCTCTTTCTTTCGCTGTTCCTTCCTGAAGATATGCGGCAAATTCAGCGCACCGTTTCGCGGAAAGACTGATCGTGCCTTTCTTTTTGATATCCTTTTCTTCTGCCGGTCCGTAGTTTCCTTTTACTTCTCTTGTTTCATGGTAAAACATGAGCTTTCCGTCTTCTGTATAGAAGCGGTATCTCTGGTATACCGCATTGTAGTTGATATTGTCATAGGTATAGAAAAAGTCTTTCATTTCTGTCAGAGGAAACTCTGTTCCGTCAGACAGTCTGACCGTCAGTTCATCAAGAGCAGCCTGGCCGGCAGGTTCTTCTGCTTCCCGGCAGCCGGCAGCCAGTCCGGTCATCGCGCACAGCAGCAAGCATACGATCCGTTTCATGCCATCACCTCCTGTCTGCTGTTCATACTTTATTATACAGAAAACAGCCGGGATCATCCCAGCTGTCTGATCACCTCGCCGCTGTCTCCGCTGATGCAGATGGATCTTTCCTCGATCTGTTTCGGACAGAGAGCTTCATTATAATTCAGACATGCGTAAACAGCATTCCTGTTGTCATTCGTCATCTGCCAGAACGGGTATTTGATGATCACCGGCGTATTTGCACCGACGCCGATCTCCAGAAACAGAATATGCATATCCGCATGTCTTCGCAGAAAGTCTGAGTAAGCAGCGGAAGCTTTGTGCCATCCCGCATCTTCCACAAAGGAATCATCTGCCCGCAGATTCATTCGGAAATCTGCTCCGTCATCCGGACATACCGGCAGCAAATCTGAAGGGATCTCCATTCTGATGTTTCCGTTTTCCGGTTTCTCAAAGATGCCGTCTGCGTTCTTCACAAATCCCTGCGCTTCCATTGCCCGCATGACCCATTCCTCATTGTCATACGTTTTCTGATTCGCCGGATCAGTGCTCTGGAAAAGACCATAGTCACCCTGGGTATAGAACAGTCTCTTCTGATCAAAGCCGGCTTTCTGGAAACAGTGATCCACATTGGTGGTGATGACAAAATAGTCTTTGTTTCTGACCAGTTTCAGAAGATCCTGACAGACCGGTTTCGGCGGATCCAGATAGCGGTTGATGTAAATGTTTCTTGCCCAGAATGCCCAGCGGATCTCATTGGTCGGATAAGGATAAAAGCCGCCTGCGTACATGTCCGGGATCCGGTATGTCCGGGCAAAATCAGAGAACCATTTCTCAAATCTTTCGCCTGAATAGAGAAATCCCGCGGAAGTGGAAAGTCCGGCACCGGCACCGATCACGATCGCATCAGCTGTATCAAGTTCTTTCCGCAGTCTTCTGATTGCTTCTTCTTCAGACAGCTTTCCTTCGCTCAGACCGCCGCGGAATCGTCTGACGCCATTGATCCCTCGTTCAATCGTTTCCCGGTAGCCGTCCGGCTGCTTGATATAATTCCTGTTCATAATAGTACCTGTCCTCATCTTTAAAGACATTGAAGATCACTCTGTCCATTGCGTCCGGATGTTCTGTGAGCCATTGTGTTACAGACTTCACCGCGATCTGCGCAGCTCTTCTGTTTGGGAAAGAGAAAACACCGGTGGAGATGCAGCAGAAAGCAACGGATCTCAGACCATTCTTCAGACAAAGATCCAGGGTGTTTGCATAGCAGTCTGCCAGATCCTTCTCCAGCTTTTCCGTCAGTTTTCCTGAGACAATGGGACCTGCGATATGAATGATCTTCATTGCCGGAAGATTATATGCATCTGTCAGGATGGGAACAGCTGTCGGCTGTTCGTAATCCTGTCCGTATTTTGCCCTGAGTGCCCGCATCTGACGTTCGCATTCATACCGCAGCTGCACACCGGCATAGGTATGGATGCAGTTGTCAATGCAGTTATGCATCGGCACAAAGCAGCCAAGCATCTGTGAATTGGCAGCGTTGACGATCGCGTCCGCAGCCAGTCTTGTAATATCACCCTGCCAGATGGAGAGCCGTTCAGAAAACGGATGTGTGCTGCCAAGATCAGCAGCTGCGGGAATGTCAGAAATGGCAGCGACCCCTTTTTCCCGGCTTCTTTCCTGCAGATATTCGTCCTGCACTTCCAGCACTTTCGGCGGAAGGATCTTCGGCATTCTGATATTCATCAGTGAACGCAGAAGCCGCCTTCTGCCTTCTGTGTCTTTTGGTATTTCCAGATCACGATACTGCACGGAATCTTCCGCGAACTGTTTTACCAGATATTCGAGACGTTCTTCCTGGTTCATGCGTTCTCCTTCCTTCTCTTCACAGTGTAAGACTAGTTTGTCTTTCGATCCATGATTTCTGCGGTACGTCATGGATCTGATCGTCTTTCCGGTAGTTTCCGATCAGGAACGGCGACTTCGGATCATGCAGTCTGCTGTGCGCAAGGACCTTTTCCGGTTCCGCGTTTGCGTAGCAGTATCTGCACAGATGCCGGCAGGTGTTGTACGCGCCGATATCACAGGAAAGATAACAGGCGCATTCTGCTCTTGCACCTTTCTTCTTCGGCGCATTCAGCCGCTGTCCGATCGCCTTTTCGTAATCGCTGATCTTCATGCAGCCGCTGCAGTCTGCGCCATATGCCGCAAGCAGATCACCTTCCGCACACGGTCTGACCGTCATGCCGTGACGGCCGGCAGTCTCTATGAGCTTCCTGCCAATCTCCAGCTGCATTTCTGCTGTTACTTCCTTCGCTTCCGGGAAGTTCCGTCTGACTTTGGGAAACAGATCAATAAAGCTGATGACAACTGTTTCTGTATAGCCGTCAAGTGCTGAAGCGATCTGTTCAAAAGCATGGATATGATACTCCATCGTATATTTCTCTGAGAGAAAGATCGGATCATACCGCCATCCGACAGCTCTTGTTCCGACAAGATCTGACAGCCTGCGGAAATCATCCAGCAGCAGATGCTTGTCCGGTACATTTGGTTCGATATCTCTTCCGTATGGCGTGATCGTGACATACCAGTACTGCCCGTATTCCTTCAGAAGATCCATGTACTTGAACATCGGTGCCGGATTCTTTGTGCAGAAGCCGATCACATCAACGACGGAAGGATCCAGCCGGTAGCGGCTGACCTGATTTGGATTATATGGATTGCGCACACAGACATATCCTTCTCTCAGTCTGTTTGCGAACCATTCAGAATAGAAGGCAGGGATATCTGTCCTCTGCCCTGTGTTAATGATCATGCGGCATCACCGCCTTTCCTGATTTCTGTCTTTTTCAGTCGAGGCATTCAACCTGAAGATTCCGGAAATAACCGTCTGTTCCGATATCGACATACAGTCCGACAGAGCCTCTGCTGTCAGGGCCATGTTTAAAGCCATTGACTTCAAGTACTTTTACTCCGTCAACAAAGAACACACCTCTGTCGTCTTCGATCTCCGCTCTGATATGACTCCATTCACCAAGCGCGATCGTTTCCACCTGGCCTTCGTACTGACTGATCCCGAATTCCCGGAAATAGGAGAATGTATATCCCGGATAGGAGAAATACTGGCAGCCATGAATTCTGCGTACAGGATCGGTGCATCCTTTTCCGTTTGTCGGACGGATATAGAAGGATTCAAATTCACTGTCATTTTCATTTGCCCGGAACACGATGCCGATAAAGCCTCTGGCATAGTCCGGCGCGTCCGGCAGCAGCTTTCCGCATACATCCACTTCGATCACTCCGTTGTGGAAAGAAATATCATTTGCTTTCACATACGTGTTTTCATCCGGTAGTTCTTTATCGGTTTTCGCAGCCTGTACGATTCCCTCTTCTGAATAATTGACAAGTGTGTGCACTGCAGTAAAATTCTCTTTTTTCATTTCAACGTTCTTCATCTGATCAGTTCCGTTCCTTTCTGTTCAGCAGTTGTCACTGCGGGTGTATTCCGGATAAAGTATATCATTTCCTCAGCAGCTGCCGGGAATGCTGCACAGAGTCTTTCAACTCTTTGCGCCTTCAGTCTATCGTTTCATTTCATCATCCGCAAGTACGCACTTTTCTGTGATCTGGTTACCTTCTGGTAACCTGTGCGCAATGATGATCCGGCAGAGAAAACAGACTGGTTTCCCAGCCTGCTCATTCAGATTATGAATACAATTATAATTATTCTTCAATCTTCACAACGGGTGCTTCGACCGCGTTTTTGGCAACGGACTTAATGCCGTTCTGGCAGGATTTCAGTGACTTGTAGCTTTCGCTGACGCCGATGATCTGGCCGTTCTTTGCCTTCAGACGGAAGCGGCTGTCTCCAGCCTTGTCAGTGTAGATCTCAAACTTCGGGCACTTTTCTGCCGCAAATCCTTCGACTGTCTGATCTTCCACTGTTGCGACAGGTGCGTTGTTTTTGACTGATGAGATGCCATTCATGCATGTCTTCTCGCTCTTGTAGGTCTGGGATGTCAGAATGGTTTCTCCGTTAGAGGCTTTCAGATCAAATTTCATCCCTCCGTTTTTGGTGGCTTTCACTACGAATTTACCAGTTGCCATAATTATTCTCCTTTGTTTTTTTCTCTATTATTACTATATCTTTTTTTCCGGACAAATAACATGCAAGAATGATAAATTCAACAATATTCATGCATATGTCTGCCGTTACATGCAGACAAAAATCCCGCATCGCTGCGGGATCCCTCTGTTATTCAATGACGCCGGTCTCTGCGATCTGCTTATACCAGTAAGCGCTCCTTTTCGGATAACGTTTCTGTGTTTTAAAGTCGACATAGAAGAGACCGTAGCGCTTCTCGTATCCGTTGGACCAGGAGAACACATCCATCAGCGACCAGATGAAGTATCCCTTCACATTCGCGCCGTCACGGATCGCATCGGAGATGACATTCAGGTGCTGGCGGACATAATCGATCCTCGCGTCATCGTACACGGTATTGTCAACGAATTCGTCTTTATAGCCGAGACCGTTTTCGGTGATGTAGATCTTCTTGTAGTTGGGATAATCTCTTCTGACGCGCATGATCTGATCATACAGTCCCTGCGGCCAGATCATCCAGTCCCAGTCAGTGCGCGGAACATCCACGTCGAATTCACGGCGTCCGACGCCTTTGATCTGATAGACGGAACCGCCTTTGTCTCCCTTTGCGTTGTGAGTGATCTCGGTCTCGCCGTCGAAGGCTCTCATCCAGTCGCTCATGTAGTAATTGATCCCCAGGAAATCGTTGAGGTCTTTCGCCGCAGTGAGAACTTCGAAGTCTTCTTCTCTGAGATCCAGAGTACCGCCGTTCACTTCCAGGATGTGTCTGACGCCTTCCATCGTATGATCGGAATACTGTCCGAGGTACGTTGCGTCCAGGATAAACCGGTTGTGGATAATATCTTCCAGATCGGCTGCTCTGACATCGTCCGGGTTTTTCGGATCGTAAGGGTATTTTGTCGGCAGTGCATGAACGACACCGATCTCACCGGCATACCCGCCTTCTTTATAGGCCAGGACTGCTCTTGCATGGGCGGTCATCATGTTGTGATGGGACTGGAACACTTTTGCCAGATCATAGCGGATGCCGGGCGGGAATTTCCCCGTCAGATACTGTCCGTCACCGATCGGCCCGATCTCGTTGAATGTCGTCCAGTATCTGACTTCCGGGAATTCTTTGAAACAGAACTTTGCGTAATCGACGAAGTGATCAATGTTTTCCCTGTTGAGAAAGTCTCCCTTCTCATGCAGGGCAGCCGGCGTATCAAAGTGATGCAGCGTCACGAACGGCTCAACATGCCGCTTGTGACATTCCGCAAACAGGCGGTGGTAGAATTCTGTGCCTTTGGGATTGACTGTTCCGAATCCTTCCGGGAAGATCCTCGACCAGGCGATGGAGATCCTGATGCCGTTGATGTGAAACTGTTCGGCAAGTTCAAGATCGACCGGATACTGATGATAAAAATCACTTGCTGGTTCGGCTGTATACCAGTAGTTCTCCTCCAGGTATTTATCCCAGGCAACCGGTCCTTTGCCGTCCGTATGAACAGCTCCCTCCGCCTGATAGGCAGCAGTTGCGCCGCCGTAGATAAAGTCTTTCGGCAATGATTTACTTATATGATTCCCCTCTTTATGACATCTGCTGTTTTACGAAATCAAGCGCGCCCTGTCCGTCTCTGGTCAGTCTGATATACTGACCGCCTTCCGTCTTCGCAAGCCTGATGCCAAGCTTGTCCGTTTCCGCTTTCATATCTTCGAAATTGGAGGCGACCTGCGGTGCGAGGATAACCAGCTGATACTGCGGAAGGATCTCTCTGTGCGCGCCATAGCTGCCTGCGGCTGCCTTGACCGGTGCGTTGTATTCTTTCGCTGCTTTGTTCAGTGCATTCGCAAGCAGTCCGCTGGTTCCCCTGCCAGCGCAGAGCACGAGTACATTGACCTGTTCCGTGATCTCCTTCACAGCTTCATCGACACCCGCCTTTTCCAGAATGGCATCTGCCTTGGCGGTATTGAAGTTCGCAGCGACTTTTTCCTTCAGTGATTCATCGGATTTTCCGGTCCTTTCTTCTTCAAGGATCTGTTCATCGTAGACTTTGATGAAAGGATATCTAAATAATAAGAAAACTTAAGAAAGCTGAAATTACTCTTCCCATACTTTTTTACGGGATTTGAAATTTCCATACTCTGATTCTCCCGGCAGATGGTATCTTTCATCATATTAATACAAAAACAGTACCGTTTCGTCCTGCCCGCTGTCAAACATGGAGATGAGAGGGCCGTTACAGCTTACGCCTGCAGGATCCATGTTGATTTGGGATCGCATCAAATCACCGTAAGGAAATGAAGAGATCTTTTTACTTTTTGTTCGTTCCTTTCAGCAGGCCGTACATTTCAGCTGTACTTTTCTTTAAGTCACGGAATCGTTTTAACAAGAGAATCTGTTCATAGCATATGTCTGTACGCTTCTCATCCTTTTTTTCTGCATAAAACGGCATGGCATGGCTGTAAAAGGATGCCTTCTGTATATTATTCATCCGTACTCCGGGCATTGCATCAAAGACCAGATCCGCTTCTTTTTTCCGGCTTCGCAGTACAGCTTCCGTGAATGCCAGATGCTGTAAGTTGTAATTCGAAAGATTCACCTGCGTCTCTCTGTCATTCACCAACACTTCAAATTCATCATATCTGCCTTCCATCAGCAGCCGGGACAGCCGGTCAGAAAGAGCTTTTACAGCCTGTCTCTGGCGGAATTGAAAATACGTCAGTACTGCTGCAGCAAAAACCAAAATGATCACAGCATATTTCATGGCAGCACCTCTCTGTATGCATTTCGCCCATACGCAACGGCAAGATGCCCTTTCGCAGCTTTCAGTCCGCCATTGCCATACAATACAATACCGTCTTCCTCTGCTGTGTATTCCTGCAGAATATTGCCAAAATAGTCTTCTGTATGTCCAAGGATCTGTCCTTTGACGATCTCTTCTCCGGGTTTGACTTTACTGTACCACAGTCCGTCTTCTTCAAACGGGAGATACCGGACACTGCGGATCACTTCCTTCGCACATGTCCCGCGAAATCCGCAGGACAGAATTCCCAGGGCATCCATGGCCAGCCGGATGTCTTTTTCATATGCATGGATCCACTCTTCTTCGCAAAGACTTCCAAAGCCTCTTTCCAATAGCAGGCCTGGTATATTCATAACGTGAGCAGCATAGGAGAAATGCCCCTTTTTGTTTTCAGAAGCCAAAAGCCAGGGTATATCCAGTTTCTTTCCCACAGCCAGACTTTCTTCTGTTACGGAAAGAGCAGGATAAAACAGACATGGTGTCAGCGGTTCAGAAAGACCGCCGCTGTGCAGATCCAGAATGAAATCGGTTTTGGGAAACACTTCCTTCATGAAGAACGATGAAATGCAGTCTGTGACCGGTTTGCCGGCAGCCGGATAATCCGCATTCAGATTACCGTCATCTTCCGGGATCCTCGTATTGTATCCGCTTTGAAAACCGGTCACGTTCACACACGGCATCAGAATCATATTTCCCTTCATTTCTTCAGGATCGACAGACTTTCCGATCCTTATGACTGCCGGCGTGCCGGGATATTCACCGCTGTGGATCTGAGCAGTGACGAGGATCGTTTTCCCTTCTTCCTTTCCGGCAATCAGAAATGCCGGCATTGGATACGCATCCGGTCCGATATAAACCATTTTCTTTGTTCCGTTTTTTACACGGATTCTTTGTATTTCCAGCATATGACAGGCTTCAGTAAATATAGCTTTCCATTTCTCTGTGGAAATCCGGATCGGCGGATCTTTCACAATCTGTTCCCTGATCAAGAGAGAGCCGTCTCGCACTGACCTGCATGGGTACGATGTACTGTATAAATGCAAACAGCGGATCATCTGTAAACGGCCATACAAAGCAGTCAAAACCGTCCGCATATTCGTCTGTGATGAATATCACATGAGCATGCTTTTTTTCCTGAAGGTATCGCATGAGCCGGCGCAGACGGTTTCTGTGTTCGCCTGGTGTATCCAAAGCAAAGAGATATGTATCTGCATCGACTGCATGGTAGATGCCGTGCATGAATTCTTCCATTTCATAGCCCACAGCACTGCATCGGATCCCTTCCAGCAGTTTCAGCGCACCTTCATAAACCGCTCCAAGGGCAGCAGAATGGCCAACTACGATCACCCGTTCTGCCGGATTCAGTTTTCCGGAGTTCTCTGCGTACCATGCTTCAAACGCTTCCTGTACAGCATCTATTCTGTCTGTTTCTGCCAGTATCCGGCTGATATAGTCTTCCGTATTG
>JAILCN010000143.1 GCA_024680365.1 Solobacterium sp. | reverse complement strand
AGATTTGGCTCTTTCACCGCGAAACGGATATAATTCAGACCGATCGCCAGAATGGGATCCTCACCTTCCCCGGCATTCATCAGGTATTCCGTATGCATCTGATCCGCTTTTCTGTATGCAGCTCTGCGCAGGTCATCCACTGTTTCAAACTGATACATGACAGGCTGGGTGGAACAGTGCAGATACTCCGCCAGAGTTCTGACCGTCAGCGCTTCGTATCCTTTGTCTCTGATCAGCTGAACAGCACCGTCGATGATCGCTTCTTTTGTCGTTACTGTTTTTCTCGGCATCATTGCCCTCCGATAATATAACACTTGTTATTATATTGTCGCCGCTGAGCTGTGTCAAATGTGCCATGCAAAAAGATTCTGTCATTTCAGGATCTTATGTGTCAGTTTGATTTATGACATACCGTCAGAAGATATTCATACGCACCGTCTGCCAGGTACTGCTCCAGAGACGTATACACGCTGTGATCAATATCCACAGCCACGATCTGTTCTTGTTCGTTCGCGCGGATCTCTGATGCCCACATCATCCGGACATTGTCTCCCGGATCCTCCGCTGGTTCAAAATAACCGGGTAAGCTTTCTTTATAACTGATGAAGCTGAGTTCACCGTTTTTCCTTACCGCAAACTGAATAAAGCGATAACTCCCAGTGCTCAGAATATTACCGTCCTGGTACATCGGAAAGTAACTGACGACTTCATTTGTTCCATTCTTTCGCATATACACCTTGAATTCTGTATCCGGACTGCTGAGCTCATAAAAACCATTGTATTCCGAACACCGGATCATCCGCATCCTGGGATTCACCCTGTTATACACTGAGGCTAAAAGGATCAGGACCGGTATCATTATGAGCAGCAGGATCCCTGCCCGCCGCAGCTTTGTGTTTCGTTTTGTCCGTTCCTGACTGCCGGTTTCCTGCAGAATCGCCCGCATGTTTTCCTCATGCTTTTCATCTGCCGCTTCCCTTTCCCCGCTGACCAGTTCCGTCACAGACAGATCCAGAGCATCCGCCAGTTCCTCCAGTATGGCAATGTCCGGAAAACGCGCTCCGTTTTCATACTTGGAGACTGCTGTATTTGTGATATGCAGCTGCCGCGCCAGCTGCGTCTGGGTCAGTCCTTTTTCTTTTCTGGCCTCCGCGATCAGTATTCCTGTTTTCACTGCGTCCATAGTTTTCCCTCCTTCCGGATTCATTCTGAGGCGGAAATACCGGAAAATCAATTGACGTTCCGTCAACATGGCTCTTTCAGATGATATAATGCACTCAGACTATGACAAAGAACATCACATTCTATTATGTCCGTCATGGCCGGACTGAATTTAACCGTGACGGCATCATGCAGGGACAGGCGGATTCCCCGCTTGCGGAAGAAGGCATACCGGTCCTGAAACAGACAGCGGACGCACTGAAAGACATCCCGTTTGACAGATGTTTTTCCTCACCGCTTTACCGTGCTGTCCATACCGCACAGATCATCACGGAAGGACGCGGCATCGTCATTGAACCGCTGGATGACCTGACCGAAATGAACTTCGGCAGGATCGACGGCAAGCCGCACCGGGAACACCGCACAGCCATGCGCATCTGCCATCTCTTTGACAGTTTTCGTCTGATCGGCGGTGACTCATACAGAGACATGAAGAAGCGGGCACGCAAAGCCATGGAAACCCTTGTCAGCGAATGCAGTGACGGGGATCATGTGCTTCTCTGCGGACACGGCAGCTATTACCGCTATCTGATCCGTGAGCTGTTCCATAAGAGCAGGCTCGGACTGAAAAAAGATCCTGCCTGGAACGGCATCGGAAACGGATCGATCAGCGTTTTCTCATACAATGACGGAACATGGAAGCTATGGTGCTATCCGCTTTCCGCACAGGCATTTACAGATAGATACAGAATAATGATGAAGGAGAGACCATATGAAACACATTCAGACTGAACAGTTCCCCGATACGTTCCTGTGGGGTGCCGCAACCAGTGCGTTCCAGTGCGAAGGTTCTGCGCGGGAAGACGGCAAGGGACCCTCTGTCGCGGATACCAGGCCGGTTCCGGCGGGGCTTTCAGACACCAGCATTGCCGCGGATCATTACCACCATTACAAAGAAGATGTTGCCCTGATGAAAGAACTGGGGCTGAAGTGCTATCGGTTCTCGATCGCCTGGACCCGCATCTATCCGAATGGCGACGATGAAGTGCCGAATGAAAAAGGCATTTCGTTCTACAGCAGTCTGATCGACGAACTGCTTGCGGCAGGCATTGAACCGATCGCAACGCTGTATCATTTCGATCTGCCGGATTCTCTGGAAAAACGCTTCGGAGGCTGGGCCGGACGAGAGACGATCGACGCATATGAGCGCTATGTCATCACCTGCTTTGAACAGTTTGGAGGCAGAGTGAAGAAATGGATCTCGATCAATGAACAGATGATGATGGTCCTGCAGTCCGCAATATACTTCAAAAAAGACATGGCGCTGAAGACCCAGGCAGCCTGCTGTCTGAACATGTCGCTGGCAGAAAAGAAAGCGTTCCAGGCATGTCACCGGATCATCCCGGGCGGCATGATCGGACCTTCTTCCGCCTTCCAGGTCATGTATCCCCTGACCTGCGGATCCGAGGATATCGAAGCAGCGATGGACGCGGAAGACTTCCTGTCATGGATGGTGCTGGATCTCTCCGTGCGCGGAGAATTCCCCTCTTCCACTGCCGCGTATCTGCGTCTGCATAACGCGTATCCTGAGATCAGCGAAGAAGATGCAGCGCTGCTGAAGAGCGATACGCCGGACTTCATCGGCGTCAACTACTATGCGTCTGTCACAGCCCGGGCAGCCGGCAATCCGGATCCGAAGGCAGACCTGTTCTTCTTCAACAGCGACGACGGCTGGACGATCGTCAACAACCCCATCATTAAAACAACGACCTGGCTGCGCGGCTCCTATGATCCCCGCGGTCTGACGCTGACTCTGAGACGGATCAACGACCGCTACCGCCTGCCGGTGCTGATCACGGAAAACGGATATCCGCAGACGGAAGAGCCGGTGGACGGAGTCATCAATGACGATGCGCGCATCGAATATATCCGTGACCATCTCAACGCCATCAGAGACGCGATCGGTCAGGGCGTTGACGTCATCGGATACAACATCTGGTCATTCATGGATCTGCTTTCCGGCAGCCAGGGATATAAGAAGCGGTATGGTCTGGTCTATATTGACCACCAGGAAGGCAATACCGGAACACTGGCAAGACTCCGGAAGAAATCATTCTTCTGGTATCAGAACGTGATCCGCACCAACGGAACAGAAATGTAAAAAGAAAAAATGACAGCGGTGGATCTCGCTGTCATTGCTTTTTTCAGAGCCAGTTCTTTTCCGTGATCACGCACTTTGTGCCGTGGATCGTGATCTCATCGCCGATCTTCAGTTTGTCTTTCTGAGCCAGGATATAGCCGTTGTTGACGTTCTTCAGATAAGAATACACAAGCTTGGATACTCTGCCGACTTCCTCTTCCTCGCCTTCGATGAACACCGGTTCGCCGGGTCCGCCGTACTGTTTGGAACGGATATAGAAGTCTTCATTTTCATCTGTCACTTCAAAGCCGACGATCTCTCTGGCCGGACCGTTTTCCTTCACCTTCAGGAGCGCGTCTTTGCCGATGAAGTCCTTGTCCCAGACGATGTTTTTGTCCAGTCCTGCTTCAATGGGGTTGACGCCGTTCAGGTCGCGCATGTAGTAGAAGCCTGCTTCGGTCGGCAGTGTCCAGGCAAAGACCTGGAATTCCGTGATCTCTTTGCCGCCGGCGTTCTTTACTGCTTCATCGATCGCCTCCTGCACCGCGTCCGCGTCATCGCATGCGCAGTAGACTTCGTAGCCGAACTTCTCGCCGCTGAAGCCGCCTCTGTTGATCAGTACGTCAATATCATTGATCTTTGCCGGGCGGGACGCGAAGAAGCGCAGATCATCCACCGGCGCGTCGAGAATGGCGTTCATGACTTCCGGTGACTTCGGTCCCTGTACAGAGAACATGTGCCAGTCTTCTGTGATCTCGCCAAAATCAATGTCATAGCCGTCGGAATGGTAATAGATGAAATCATCCAGATTGGAAGCGTACAGGGTAGAGACCCAGTACTTCTCTTCTTCCAAACGCATCACGACGACGTCGTCGATGATCGTTCCTTCTTCATTGAGGATCGTTGTATAGCGGTCTCTTCCGACCTTCAGGGAAGCGATGTTGTTGGGACAGATATAGTCCAGGAAACGGCAGGCATCCGGTCCGCTCACTTCCATCAGCTGATGGGTAAACAGATAGTAGCCGACGCATTCACGGACAGCCATATGTTCAGAGCGCTTCCAGTCATCATATTTGAAAATATTCTTATTCATATACTTGCTCCTTACATGAACTTATCGATCTTCTTCGCGATTTTGACCCGCATCTTTCCCTTCGGGGAATCCTCTTCCCAGACGGACCATTCCGCGCTGACAAGCGTCTTGACCATGCCCTGCCACATATACAGGTGCGCTTCACACAGAGACTGTGTTCCGGTGATCGCAAGACCGCCGCGGTCAATGACATAGATGACTTCGTCTTTGTTGAAGGCTTCGATCTCATACGCGCAGACCAGTGACTGCAGCAGCATCTCGATCACGCCGCCCAGCAGTCTGCCGTCAGCCGGATACTGTTCAGGGTAACCGAGCCACTCACGGCATGCCCTGATCGCGTAGCGCTCGCCGAACATCGCCTTGCCGGACGCTTCCAGCACGCACTTCTTGATCCAGTCAGCATTTTCCGCTGTCGTATAGCCAAGCTTCACGGCGTTGTCAATCGCCGGGAGAAGATACAGCGAGGCGGCAGTAGAGAGGTTGACCATCTGGTTGGAGGAATCTGTTTCATTGTTTGTGCCGTTGACAAAGCGGTAATTGCATTCCTCACGGAACATCATGGATTCGGAAACCGTGTCTTCCTCTTCTGTATATTTGATATAGTCCTGGGAAACAGCCGGTCCGAAGGACTGCCAGAGCTCATGATCGGGTGCCGGGTATTTCTCACGGTTTTCCGCAACGATGCGGCAGTGTCTGTCGCCGCAGCCCTTGGCTTCGACCATCATGTAGTCCAGCTTCTTGCCTTTTCTGTGTCTTGTCGCAGTCGCGTCTGCCTGGCCCTGCAGGGACATCGTCGTTGCCCGGCACAGCTCGGAGCAGCAGATATCCCAGTCGCAGACATCCAGTTCTTTTTCACACCGGTAGGTTCCGAAGTCCTGGCATCTGCCGCACATCAGCAGCGCGTCGTCTCCCTTATCGCCGATCAGAGCGCCGGGATAGGAACCGCACATAAACGGATGAATGCCGAAGCCGTCATCGTTGGGATAGTACAGACCGGTCGCGTACAGTCTCTGGTATGCTTCCTTGCACATCTCGGACGCACGTGTCTCATAGTCGGGAATGATGATCCTGTATGCCTGGGCAACAGCCGCGCTGAGTACTGCCTCAAACCGGGACGCGTAATGCAGAGCGTCCTGATAGGACATCAGTTTGTTCCAGGGCGACTGGACTGCGTTGTAGGTTTTGAATGCAGCTCCGTTTCCGGAATCCTGCGGGATCCTCTCATCAATTTTCTTCGTCATAATTACTGTTCCTCCGGATATGCGTCAATGGCAGCCTGGTATTTCACGATATTATGGGTAGCGCCGCCGTCGACCATGATCACTTCGCCGGTGATGCCGTCAGCGACAGGTGTGCACATCGTATATGCCGCGATGCCGATCTGATCGACCGGCATCTGTCCGTCGATCTGCCAGACCATCAGTTCTTCATAGAATTCATCCTGCTGTTCTTCCGTGATGTATTCACTGGCAAGGTTGCCGGCAGAACCCGGCGTCACCATGGCACCCGGGGCGATGGAATTGACCATGATGCCGAAGCGCTTGAGTTCTTTTGCGGCTTCGACGGTCAGTCCCATGACAGCAGCTTTGGAAGACGCGTAGTGCGGATAGCCGCCGAATACCGGATACGGCATGACGGGGCAGTTGGAAGAGATCAGAACGATCTTGCCGGGGATCTCATGTTCCTTCATGTATTTTGAAACATACTTGACGCCGTAGAACGCGCCGAATACATTCACTGAGAATACCTTCTTCAGATCCTGCTGGGGCAGATCATAGATCTTGGCGTAGTTCCAGACAGCGGCACAGTTGACATAGATGTCGATCGAACCGAATTTCTCCGCTGTGAGATCGACCAGGCGGGCAACCTGTTCTTCATCGGTCACATCTGTCAGACAGAAATCAACAGACGCTTCAAATCCTTCCTTTTTCAGAATGTCGAGGGCAACGTCCCGCTCCAGTTCTGAATAGGACGCCATCATGACATTGGCGCCGCCCTGCAGAAGACGCAGGGTAATATCAAAGCCAAGTCCGGAAGAGCCTCCGGTCACGATCGCTGTTTTCCCTTTCACCGAAAACATATCTGCGATCGGTCTTGCCTGTTTCACATATCCTTCCAGCATCGACCTGTCGCCGGGTGTAAATGGCATAGTGTTTTCCTCCTCATGATTTTTTACGTGTATTCCCGGGATTGAATACACCTTCATTGTAGAGAAGATCAAAGCACCGGAAAATGCGAGGAATCCATGTTTTTTATACCGGCAGATCAGACTCTTTGACGGTCTGCCCCTTCCCGTTTTCAAAGCAGGCGCTTTTCCAAAAATCCGCTGATCATGCGGAGATTATGATCATCCCGTAAAAAAAGATGAAAAACCGGATGATTGGCACCTACAAAATGACGTGTCAGAGCTATAATGAAATCAACAGGAGAATGCCATGAAACTCAGTGCTGATATCATTTTCCGCAGACTCAGGGAAAAATATAATGCTTCGATCAGCGGTCCGCGCAGCAGCGAGCTGCATCTTGGCCGTCCGGAATTCTATATGGAACAGGAAGAGATCTTCCGTTCTGATCATCTGTACCTGGCGACTGCCGATCATCTGCCAAACCGACCCGTGATCCGCAAAGACGCGGTGCTTGTGTGTATCGGCGATCAGATCCGGCTGAAGTATTACAAAGAGCGGATGTGCGTGATCACGATCCACAACAAGGCGGATTTTTTCCGTGTCTTTCAGGCGCTTCAGGAGATCTATGATCACTTTGATGAATGGGAAAGGACCCTGAACGATCATCTGATCCATGATCAGGATATCCAGATGATCCTCACGGATTCCGCGGATATCTTCCGCAAGCCGATCTTCATGATCGACCACGCATTCCGGCTGGTCGCAAATACCGGCGGTGAAGATGGTTATACGGCTTCTTTTTCCGGCAGCGGTTCACTGGAATCCTCGGATCTTTCCACCTACCTTGACAGTTTTGATCTGATGACGGAAAAACGCGGTGCCCTGAAGATCAACATCAGCGGCCACAAAACGCTCTGCGTCAATCTGTTTGACAGAGACGGCAGATACGAAGGCTGCCTGTTCATCGAACAGAAAGATGATTTTCCGGAAGGAGAAGACAGACTGGCGGAATACCTGGCTGGAACAATAGAACTGGCACTGGAAAAGAATCCCCAGGTCCTCAGCAGCGAGCAGTCTTCCATGAAAGCCCTGCTCAAAGCGCTGATCGAGGAACAGCCCCTTTCCGCATCGGAACGCTGGCTGCTGAACGCATCCAATCAGAAGTTCACGTTCTCCTGCGTCCTGATGGAATATGCGACACAGAAAAACCGGATCCCGGCCGGTTATCTGTGCGATCTGTTTGAAGAAGTATTTTCCCAGTCATATGCCCTCAATACGGAAGCGGGCATCCTGTGTTTCCTGAACGAAAAGCCGGAAGAAGCCTTCCGAAACAAGCTGAATGAATTTGCCTCAGACATGCAGGTCTGTGCCGGCATTTCCCAGCCGTTCTCTGATCTGTTCAGCGTCCGCATCAGTTATCTGCAGGCGCAGGCAGCACTGGAGAACGGTAAACTTCTCGATCCCGGAAAGAAGCTGTATTTCTTCTCGGACCACGCATTGACAACAATGGTGATCAACTCCCTCGGCGACCTGCCGGCGGAAGCCTATTTCCCTGCCGGTTTCCGCGAGATCCTCCGCCACGATGACTCTTCCGGTGTTTCCTATCTGGAGACTCTGAAGGTATTCCTGGAAGAAAACATGTCTTATACAGCAGCCTCCAAACGGCTGTACATCCACCGCTCCACACTGATCGACAGGATCGCGAGAATCGAACGTGAGCTGAAGATCGATCTGAACGATCATGATCAGAAAGTCCTTCTGGAGATCCTTCTGAAAGCACTGGAAATTGAAAAGATGATCCGGCCCCAATGAAAAAGCTGCATGACTGCAGCATTTTTCTTTTACTTCGCGCAGGCCTTCAGATCAGCGTCGATCTGGTCAGCGAATTTCGCGACTTCCGCGGATTCCGGATAGCTCAGCAGCTTCCGGTATGTGAGTGCTCCGACGAGCTTCATGCGGGGATCCTTTGTGGATCCGGGAGCGTACTTTTCCATGACCGCTCTGCCTTCTTCTGAACGCATGATCTCCTTGATTTTGGAATCCAGTGATAAAGCCATAATTTCCTCCTGTTTCAATTATCTTTTTTTATGATTCTTTCCCGGGAATCTGGTTTTATCATAAACAGAAGACTCTGCCGGTACTATCCGCAGAAAAAACGTTTTTTCGATAAAAAAACCGGCAAAATGTGCCGGTATGTACTCAGATCACAAACTGATAGATCGTGAATGCCGCGTAGATGCACAGCAGCAGGATGCCCTGCCATCTGTACAGTTTGCCCTTCATCAGAGCAGGAACGCACAGGATCGCCATGACGCTCAGCATGACCGGAACGTCGACCAGAAGCGAGGAATTCATTCCCATCAGCATCTTCTCAGCCGGTACCGCAAACGGTGAGATGGAGATCGCTGCGCCGGAAACAAGCACGATGTTGAACAGGTTGGCACCGATGACGTTGCCCAGTGACAGCGCGCCGTGTCCCTTCATCAGGGATGTGATCGCTGTAACCAGCTCCGGCAGTGATGTGCCGAGCGCGACCATTGTCAGTCCGATGACGGAATCCGGAACACCCAGTGCCGCAGCGATGATCGTGCCGTTGTTGACAAGCAGGTTGGCGCCGACCGCGATCGCAGCAGCTCCGACGACCAGCAGCATGATCTCTCTTCTGAGCGGTGTGTTGTCTTCTTCCGCTTCCTCTTCCGCCTGCGCCGCGTTTCCGCCCTGCATCTGTTTTACAGAAAGGAACATGTACACAGCGAACATGATCAGGAACATGATGCCCTGCCATCTGCTGAAGCTGCCCTGTGTGTAGGCGATCAGCGAATAGATGAACGCTGCCAGGAAGAACGCGCCGGACGGAAGCCAGAGTGTTTTCCGTTCCACATTGCCCGGTTTTGCGGCGATGGTGATCGCGGCGATCAGGGATGTGTTGCAGATGATGGAGCCGATAGCGTTGCCGTAGGAGATTCCGCTGTTATGCTGAAGGGCAGCCTGGGCAGATACCATGACTTCGGGAAGCGTCGTTCCGATGGAAACAACTGTTGCGCCGATCAGAACTTCGGGAAGATGAAACTTGTGCGCGATGCCGACCGCACCGTCCACGAACCAGTCTCCGCCTTTGATCAGAAGCAGAAAACCGAGAAGAAACAATAATACTGGTTTTATCATAAAACCCTCCTGATAGTTATCTGAAGGAAAAGCGAGTCTTTTCCCGCAGAGTCATTGCGGTCAAGTCTCGCTTCTTACAACATATCCCGGGGAATCTCTTCCCGTCCTGACGAAAATATATTACATACGCTCCGTATGCAAGCTACTCCCTTTAACCTGCATCAAATCATATCAAAAACACTGGGTGTTGTCCATTTCACCATTGCTTTTTTGTATCATCCTTTGTGGTATCATGAAAGAAAACAGGAGGTGCCCATGACCCCGGAAGAATACAATCACAAGATCGAAGAGCTGGAAAAAGCCGCTCTGAACAGAGAGATCACATTCTGTCAGTTTTCAAAAGAAAACTGGCTGGAGGAATTCCGTTCCTTCTTCAGGATCAGAGAAAAGATGAAAACCGTACCGGAAGACAGCGAGTTTTCCTATGAAGAACGCATGAATGCCTTTACCGGCGAGGTCGATACAGCCCTGATCATGTCGCTGGCTGATGAGCTGTTTGGCAGACCTTCCGCCCTGTATCAGATCCATGATGACAGTAAGCTGAAGGAATGGCTTGGCGGCAGGCGCGGCGGCTCGGGATTCTACATTGTCTTTGATCTGTTCTTCGCGGTATACGATACCTGTACGGTATGCTGGATCAGCGGCACAAATAACTGAGTATGAAATACACAGAACTAGGCAGCTCAGGGATCAGAGTATCCTCCGTCTGCATCGGCGGCATGTCCTTCGGTCTGGATCCGGAAGGAAAACAGTCCTGGACGCTGGATGAGAAGCAGACAGAAAATGTGATCGCCCATGCCCTGGACAAGGGCATCAACTTCATCGATACGGCCAACCAGTACGGCGCCGGCACCAGCGAGCTGTTCATCGGAAAAGCGCTGAAACATCTGAATGTGCCGAGAGACAAAGTCGTACTGGCCTCCAAAGTCTTCTACAACGACGGAAAACTTTCCCGCAAAGCGATCTTCCGGGAGATCGAAGGATCGCTGCAGCGCCTGCAGACAGACTATCTGGATCTGTATCAGATCCACCGCTTTGACTATGACACACCGATCGAAGAGACCATGGAAGCACTGAATGAACTGGTCGTTCAGGGCAAGGTACGCGCGATCGGCGCATCCTCCATGTATGCCTATCAGCTCATGAACATGATGCACTGCGCAGAAACAAGAGGATACGCGAAGTTTGTCACGATGCAGGATCACTGGAATCTGATCTACCGGGAAGATGAACGGGAACTGATCCCCGTCTGTAAGCAGAACAGCATTTCCCTGATCCCCTATTCCCCTCTTGCGGCCGGCCGGCTTGCCCGTCCCTTCGAAGATCATTCTTCACGGCGGGCAATGACAGACGCTGTCGCGAAGAGAAGATATGACGCCTCTCAGAAACTTGATGAAGGCGTCATCCGAAGGCTGGAAGAAATCGCCGCGAAATACAATGTATCGATGAGCAGGACCGCACTGGCCTGGCTGTATCAGAAAGGAGCTGCCTCCGTTCTGATCGGTGCGACAGACCCGAAACATTTCGACGACGCGGTCCAGGCTGACGAGCTTCCTCTTTCCGAAGAAGACATCGCAGATCTGGAAGCGCTGTATCAGCCCCATCCGCTCAAAGGCCCTCTTCCCCGGCCTGCCGGAAGAGAATTCTGAAGGAGGACTGTATGCCAGGAAAACTGATGAGATCACTGCTTTCTCTTTTCACAGCCGTTTCACTCCTGATCCCGGCATATGCCGAAACTGCCGCGGCGGAAATGTACCGTCTCTACAATCCAAACACCGGCGAACACTTCTTCACCGCAAACGCAAAAGAAAAAGACGCTCTGCTCTCCTATGGCTGGAGCGACGAAGGCATCGGCTGGTATGCGCCTGTAAGCAGCAGCACACCGGTCTACCGTCTGTACAGTTCACTGGGCGAAGATCATCACTATACGATGAATGCCGGGGAAAGAGATGCCCTGATCCGGGAAGGATGGACCGATGAAGGCATCGGCTGGTATTCCGATGACGCAAAAACCGTCCCTCTGTACCGGGCATACAATCCAAACGAAAACACCTGCAATCATAACTACACAACAAACAGAAAAGAACATGAATATCTCATCTCCTGCGGCTGGACAGATGAAGGGATCAGCTGGTACGGACTGAAAGAAGGAAAACCAGCTGAACCTAAACCGGACCAGTTCGCAGCTCTTGAGAAGACGATCCGGGAGAAGACAAAGAAACACGGAGGTGACTGGGAAATCTTTGTGGAAGACATGAAGACACAACAGACACTGATCTATAACAGTCATCCGATGGTATCCGCCTCTCTGATCAAACTGTTTGTCGCCGGCGCCTACTTTGACGCAGCAGAAAAAGGAAAGATCTCCCGCACAAAGCAGTCAGAGGCACTGCTGCAGAGCATGATCCGGGTATCCTCCAACGATGCCTGGAAGAAGCTGGAGACGCACATTGGAAAAGGCAGCTACCAGACCGGATACAAGGCTGTGACAGCGTTCGCCAATGCTTTCGGCTGCCCGGATACCGGCCGCCAGACGACCCTGAACGGAACAGTGAAAAAAGCCAACTACACCAGTGCCGCCAGCATGGGCAAAGTGCTTGATGCGATCTACCGCGGAGAATATGTTTCCCGCACATGTTCCGCATCGATCCTGCTGCATATGAAGAACCAGCAGCGCCGGACAAAGATCCCGGCCGGACTGCCGAAAGGCATCGTCTGCGCGAACAAGACCGGTGAACTGGATTCTTATCAGCATGACGCAGCGATCGTTTACGGCACAAAAACAGACTACATCATTGTCATTATGACAGACGGTGTGAAAGGATCTCATGTCATCAGAGATATCAGCGAAATCTCTTCATTAATTTATAAATATCTCAACCCCTGAAAACAGCGCTGAACAGCGCTGTTCGTGCTATCATATTGTCAGTAAAAAAAGAAAAGAGGCACCATATGTTAAAAAAACTGATTACTGCCATGACAGCTGGAATGATGCTGTTTACCTCTGCGGCTGTTCTGCCCGCAGGCATGATCCAGGTACATGCCCAGGAAGGAGATGTCGAACTGCCTGAGCTGCCGGTCGATCCGTCAGACCCGACACCGACACCGTCCGCGACGCCGACGGCAACCCCGGAAGTCACACCGACCGCGACACCGGAAATCACACCGAGCGCTTCACCGGAAGTCACGCCGACGCCGACACCCGATGCAACACCGGAGCCTTCCACATCGCCTGAGCCTTCCGCATCTCCGGAACCGACTGCTGACCCGACACCGGAGCCGGTCATCGATCTGACACCGGTCGATATGTACAGACTGTACAACCCGAATTCCGGCGAGCATTTCTATACTGCGAATGACAAGGAAAAAGATGCTCTGATCACATTCGGATGGGAATATGAAGGCATCGGCTGGACAGCTGTCAAATCAAGCGCAGAGCCTGTTTACAGACTGTACAACGAAAACGGCGGTGAACATCACTACACACTGAACGCCGGTGAAAAAGACGCTCTGGTCGAAGAAGGCTGGAACTATGAAGGCATCGGCTGGTATTCCGATCCGGGAAAGACATTCCCGCTCTACCGTGAATACAATCCGAACATGTTCTCCTGCAACCACAACTATACGACGAACAAGAAAGAACATGACTACCTTGTCGCGAACGGATGGAATGACGAAGGCATCGCGTGGTACGCACTGAAAGAAGGCGTTCCAGTCCCCAAGCCGACGCCGACACCGACACCCAAGCCCACACCGACCCCGACGCCCAAGCCGACACCTACGCCGACACCGTCCGGCAGTGAGACAAAGGATCCCGCGCATACGATCTATCTGACGTTTGACGACGGCCCCAGCAAGAACACCCGTACACTTCTTGATGTACTGAAAAAATATCCGAAGGTGAAAGTATCCTTCTTTGTCGTCAATCAGGCAACGAAATATGTACCGCTGATCGAGGAAGAAGCAGCCCAGGGTCATACCGTCGCTGTTCACAGCTACACTCATGACTATTCAAAGATCTACACAAGCTCTTCCGCTTACTGGGCAGACTTTGACAAGATGAATGCTGTTGTTCAGAAATACACCGGCAAGAAGACAACACTCTTCCGCTTCCCGGGCGGCAGCTCCAACACAGTCTCCCGCAGATACTGCAAGGGCATCATGACAAAGCTTTCCAAGGAAGCAGGCCAGAAAGGCTACACATACTTTGACTGGAACGTTTCCAGCGGTGATGCCGGTGAAACAAAGAGTACCGATCAGGTCTATAAAAACGTGATCAACGGCATCAAGAGCAACACCAGGAAAGGCAGAGCTTCCGTTGTTCTCCAGCATGACTCCAAGAGCTATTCCGTTGCGGCAGTTGAGCGGATCATCAAGTGGGGTCTGGAAAACGGATATACCTTCAAGGCGCTGACAAAGAACAGCCCGACAGCGCATCACCACCTCAACAACTGACAGACACTGATGAAAACAGATGCATCGTGCATCTGTTTTTTTGCGAAATAATGATCTGATTGCAGGATCATTGCCATCGCAGGCAGTCAGGCTGAAGATCATACTGATCATCGTCAGAAATGCAAATGCTTTTTCATCGTTTCTCTTCTCTTTCTGAAATTCATCGTACATGATTTCCGCATCCCGGAAGACACTAAAGCATGCATGTCCGGAATGCTTCTATCACATGTGAAAGCACAGCCTGTGATAAGATATTCTCTGTGACAGAAAGGTTCATCGGGTGAGTGATATGAAAAAAGGTCTTGTACTGGAAGGCGGAGCGATGCGCGGTCTGTTTACAGCCGGCGTCATTGATGTCTTCCTGAAAGAAGGGATCATGTTTGACGGAGTGATCGGCGTATCCGCCGGTGCTGCGTTCGGCTTCAATTACAAAAGCAGACAGATCGGCAGAGTCATCCGCTATAATACAAAGTTTTCCAAGAATCCGGGCTTCTGCAGCTTCCGTTCCTGGCTGAAGACAGGCGATCTCTACAACGCGAAATTCTGCTATGACGAAGTCCCTGCCTGGCGTGATCCGATCGATGCGGAAACATATCTTTCCACACCGGACAGATTCTACGCGGTCGCTACAGATACACAGACCGGAGAAGCAGTCATCCGTGATCTTTCCGGACTGACAGATGAAGAAATGGAATTCATGCGTGCCTCTGCCTCCATGCCGGCTGCGTCCAGACCTGTTGAGATCGAAGGCAGATCTTATCTGGACGGCGGCATTTCTGATCCGATCCCGCTGAAGGCATTCCAGGAAATGGGCTATGACAGATGCGTCACCGTGCTGACCCAGCCGCGTGATTATGTCAAGCAGCCGCAGAAGATGATGGGCGTCATGGAGCTGATGCTGAAGGATATGCCGGCCATCACCGAAGGAATGAAAAAGCGGCATCTCATTTACAATGAAGAGACCGCGTATGTCAGAAGCGAAGAAGAAGCAGGCCGGACGCTTGTGATCGCACCGCAGGAAAAACTTCCCTCAGGAAGGATCGAACACAGCATCCAGAAAATGCTGGATACATACGATGCCGGCGTCGCAGAAGCAAGAAGAAACCTTGATGCGGTCAGAGCATTTCTCGCGGAAGAGTAAAACATACAGCTCAAAAGGATGAAACAGGCGTGAACATTGATCACGCCTGTTTTGCATCTCTGTCAGATCATTTCCCGGATCTCCATCACTGCCGCCGCTGCTTTTTTTGTTTACCACCTGTTTCTGACTTTCTCGGCAAAGCCCGGGAAGTCTTTCATGATGACCACGGTCCCGTCATCCAGCACCGCCTTGCCGGTGAATGTGCCGAACACCTGATGCTGGTCAGAACGGATCACGAGCACATTGGTATCCGACTTTCTGTCGATGACCGGCGTGAAGGAAGCTTCAAAGCGTCCGTCAGATGATGTGAAGGACCATGGCGACATGAAGTCGTCGCTGCCGTCTTCCTTCTGCGGGATCTCGAACGTCACGTCTTCCAGCTTGTGAGCTTTCCCGTCATAGAACAGCATGTTCTCGGTCGCGGCAGATGTATCGCCGAAGCCGTAGCCGAGGTTGAAGCCGAAGCGGTGTCCGCCGATCTCACCGGACGCGCTGGACCAATACCAGGTATTGGAATATGTCCAGACGCCTCTGCCCCAGTCAAGCACTGCGTATGCATCTTTGTCAAAGATATAGCGTTCACTGCCGATCTGTACGGATCCCTTCACCTTCAGACAGTTGATCTTCTGATTGTAATAAAATGCTTTCGGATCATCCGCATACGGTGTCGCGATGACCATGGAATCCTTCGGCGTCTCACTCAGGATGAGATCTGCCCAGAACGTCTGATCTTCACGGAACCGGGGATAGCGCAGATGAATGCGGCGCTGTTTCCCGTCATTGCGGAATTCGATATCGACCTTCGCGTTCTTGAAGGAGATATCGCCTCTCTCAGATGTTTCCGGCAGATGGAATTTCCCTCTCGGCAGAACGGTCATCTCGCTCTTTGTGATCTCGGAAGGTTCTTCCAGATCCAGCCAGGAAGCACTCAGCATTCCCATGTATGAATTGTCCGCGATGGTAAAGGCAGCTGCCTTTCTGCCGTCACTGACAAGATAGTAGTCCCATTCTTTGATGCGAAGGCTGTTCGCTTTGATGTCTTTCCGGCGGTACTGCCTGATCAGACTGGTCGCATAGCCTGCTTCCGCAAGCCCGCCCTGCTCGTTGAGCAGCGGTCCTTTTTCAATGATCTTTTTCTGCATATGCTTATCCTCAGCTTCATTATACATGAAAATGCACGGCCTCATCAGCCGTGCATGTGTATCATATCTGGTTATTTCAGGATCACGAAGGACTGCGGTGACAGGATCAGCTGTCCATCCCTGATCTCTGCTTTGCCGACTGTGAATACCGGTTCATTCTCACGGAATGTCACCGGTGCTTTCTTCTCCTCCAGTGACGGATTGACCGCCAGGACCAGGGAGCCTCTGCGGTATACAAACGGCAGCTGTTCCTTCTCTGCATAAACGACCTCAAACGGTCCGTCCGCCTGCAGATCAGGATATGCGTGCCGGATGGCTGTGATGTTCTTCGTCAGTGTATACAGGGAATCAGGATCATTGATCTGATCCGATACCGCCGGCGCGTCTGAGCTGTGATCGACCGGAAGATACAGACTGTTTTCTTCCGCTGCGGAGAAACCCATGTTCCTTGTGTGATCCCACTGCATCGGGGTACGGGAACCGGTTCTCTGATAGCCGCCTTCCTTTGTCTTCACATCCAGATAGCGCATGCCGATCTCATCTCCGTAATAGATGAACGGAACACCCGGCATCGTCAGGATAAACGCATAGGCAAGCTTCAGTTCCTGTGCTGACAGCGTTCTGGCCGGACGGGGCGTATCATGGTTGCACGTGAACATGGCAATATAGCCGTTGTCCTTTGTGGCATTGTACTTCGGCAGATAATCGTTCAGGAAGCGCATGATGTCGCCGTGCCCTTCACTGCGGAAGAAGCTGTTGTCCTCTCCGCCTGTCTCATAGTCTCTTAACAGTGTGTTGTATCCGTTGTTCCAGTGATCCAGATAGAAATCCATATGGAACTTTCCGCCGTTGATCGCCTGATACGGATTGGACCATTCACTGACCAGCGCGGCTTCCGGATATTCTTTGTCCAGCATGTCTCTGACGTTGGCCCAGATCGCCGCCGTGGCAGACTTGTTCTCATCGTCATTTTTGACAAGGGAGTCCGCCATGTCGACACGGAAGCCGTCGCATCCGGCATCCAGCCAGAAGCGCATGACGTCTTTCATCGCCTCCCGGGTAGCGATCGCCTCCGGGGAATCCACTGCACTCATCCATTTTTCCGTCCGGTTCAGCCAGCCGTAGTTCAAAGCCGGCTGTGAAGCGAAGAAGTTCAGCATATACGCCCCTGCTCTGTCTGACATGCCGGAAATATAGGGACGTCCGGCGATGCCTTCAAAAGCGTGAGATGTCCAGATATAGCGTCCGGAGTATTCATTCACTTCATCTTTTTTTGATTCCAGGAACCATTCATGCTGGTCGGATGTATGGCCGGGAACCAGGTCCAGCAGGACCCTGATCCCTTTCTGATGCGCTGTTTCAAACAGGCGGATCAGATCGTCGTTCGTGCCGTAGCGCGCCGCTGTCTTTTTGTAATCTCTGACATCATATCCGGCATCCATAAAGGGTGAATCGAAACAGGGATTGATCCACAGTGCGTTGGCGCCAAGGTCTCTGATATAGTCCAGTTTCTCAATGATCCCTTCAAAATCTCCGATGCCGTCACCGTTGGTGTCATTGAATGACTGCGGATAGATCTCATAAAATACTGCGTTTTTCAGCCAGCCGGGCATACCCTACTCCTTTGTAATATTCAGTATTTCCGCGATATCACCATTTGCGATGATATGCGGAGCATAGTCATTGTTCAGACGGACTTCCGAGAAGCGTCTCTCAAGATCCATCGTCACATAGTGGTCGGTGTTGAGGAACACGCTGTGAATGCCGCAGTCCATGGCAATGCGGATATCTGATGAGAAATCGTTGCCGACAAGGATCGTGTCCTCGCGGTCCACTTTTTCTTTTCTCAGCAGTTTCTCCAGAAACAGCGGATCCGGTTTCTTCACGCCTGCGTCAGAGGAGATATAGATCCCGTCAAACAGACCGCATAATCCGAACTGTTCCATTTCCGGGATCGTAAAGACGCGCTGGGCATTGGAAAGAAGATAGATGCGGCATCCCCTTTCTTTCAGTGCCTGCAGAGTGCTGATGGTATGGTCATAGATCCCCAGCCAGTCCCGGGACAGGACCCGGAACGTATTGGCAGCTGCGAACGACCATGCTTTCAGAGCGCCCGGTTTCTGGGCGGCAGCGTGTTTTGCGGGTGCTTCTCTGTACAGACGCACAAAGACATCCGCAAGATCGATCTCCGCATACGTACATCCTTTCGCCAGCTGGATCTGTTCTTCCTCATGACAGATGCGGTGATACGCTTCCTTCATCTGCTGCGGCGCGTAGTCAGCACCCCAGCAGGAATACAGTTCGCTCATCTTCTGCCAGAGCAGTTCTTTCTCTTCATCTGTATGAACACTGATCAGTGTTCCGTACAGGTCAAATATCCAGTTGGTATACATGATCATTCTCCGGTGATAACGGCGATGCTGTAAGCAGGCATCGTAATGTTTCCATTCTCAAATACGATCTTTTCTTCTGACGTATTCAGAACAGCAGCGAGTTTTGTATATCCGCTCATGGAAGAAAGGTCTGCCTTTTCTTCCTGGTCGGTAACGTTGATCACGATCAGTACCGGCGTGTCTTTGCCGTCATCCTTTGTGAAGACAGCCAGTTCTTCATCACTCAGTTCTTCATTCAGCGTGATCTTTCCTTTTGCGATGGCCGGGAACGCAGTGCGGATATGCACAGCCTGACGGATGTAGTTCCAGATGGAAAGGTCATCCTTCATCTGATCTTTCAGGGACGGGAATTTCATCTCGAAATCACCCATGTCCTGCGGACCTTTGCACAGATCCGGATCATTCTCATCATCGCTCCAGTACATCGGTGCCCGCTTATTCTCATCCTTGCCGGAACCCTTCATGCCGATCTCTTCACCGTAATACAGATAGGAGTTGCCTGACATCAGAAGACTCAGGCCGTAGGACATCTTTGTCAGAGGTCCTTCATCCAGCGCATAGTAGCCGGCACTTCTGGCCATGTCGTGATTGGTGTAGAAAGGTGCGTCGATATAGGACGCGTTGTGGCTGCGGAACTCTTTGTCGGAAGCGATCTGGGCGTTGATGAAGTCTTCCGCGCCATAGCTTCCCCGCATGAGGTTGCAGATCATGCCGGACTGGTCGGCGAACGGGAAGTTGAACATGGAATCGATGCCGCTGTCATAGTAGCCGGCGATCTCATTTCTTCCGGTCCATCCTTCACCGACGAAGTAGCAGTCAGAACGGATCGACTTGCCGGTCTCCACCAGCCATTTCAGGAATTCCGTGCTCTTTTCCGGATTGCCGGTATAGTAGGATGTCACAGCGTCCAGACGGAAGCCGTATACGCCCTTGTCGAGCCAGAACTTCATGATGTTTTTCAGCTCTTCCCTGACAGCTTCGCTGTTGAGGTTCAGATCCGGCATCTCACTCCAGAAGCGCGCTTCGTAATACCAGTTGGTATCCGCAAGCGGCGCATAGCCGTTCTGCCCTTCTCTGGTGAAGTTGTAGTAATCAAAGTATTTGCAGTAATCCGCGCTGGCACCCCAGTCCGCTGGAAGCTCTTTCAGGTACTGATGCGCTTCCTTGAACCAGCTGCACTGCGTGGAGCTGTGATTGACGACAAGGTCCATGATCACTTTGATGTTCCGCTTGTCGCATTCACTGATCAGCTTTTCGTAGTCTGCCATCGTTCCGAATTCCGGATCGATATCGCAGTAATCAATGACGTCGTATTTGTGATATGTCGTGGACGGGTGAACGGGCGTCAGCCAGAGGGCATTGAAGCCCATGTCAGCGATATAGTCCAGCTTGTTGATGATGCCGTTCAGATCGCCGATGCCGTCACCGTTGGAATCGCAGAATGAATAGACGAATATTTCATAGGTCGTCTTGTACGCATCGTCAGACTGCACACTTTTGAGATCTTTGTTCAGTTCCATCATCTGAACAGAAGAACCAGCAGACTGCCCGTCTGCTGGTTTCTGATTATCCGTGCATGATGCAAGTAATGCTGTGCACAGCAGTGCGCTGAAGATACGTTTTGTTCTTCTGAAGCGTGTCATCCCTTGACAGCTCCGGACATTCCTTCTACGTAGAACTGCTGCAGGTAGAGGAATACAAGCGCGATCGGGATGGAAATGACAACCGCTCCGGCTGCGAAGCATGTGTACCACTGATAGATGTATTCTTTCTGGAGCATGTTCCAGAGGCCGATCGCGACGGTGTACTGGTCAGCGTTGGCACGGCACAGTACCTTGGCGAAGATGAAGTCGACCCACGGAGCAATGAAGGAGGTCAGGATCGTGTAGATAACGATCGGCTTGGCAAGCGGCATGGTGATCTGCGTGAATACCTGCCACTGCGTTGCGCCGTCGATCACAGCTGCTTCATCGATGGATCTCGGGATCGTATCAAAGAAGCCCTTGGAGATCTGGAAGCCCAGACCTGTACATGCTGTGTAGGCAACGATCAGACCGATGCGCACCATGCTGCCTTCCGTCAGACCCATGGACTTCAGGATGAAGTACTGAGCGATCATGGTCATGAAGCCCGGGAACAGACCCAGGATCATCGCCAGGTTCATATACGGCTTACGGAACTTGAAGCGCATTCTGGACAAACTGTACGCGACCGAAAGAATGAAGAATGTTGAAATGAAGCAGCAGCAGATCGCAATGATCAGCGTGTTCGTAAACATCTTCGGGAAGTTCAGAACGTTTCTGTCGGTGAACAGCTTGACATAATTGTTCAGGGTATAGCCCTGAGGAAGGAACGTGTTTGTATAAGCGCCCGGTTCAGCCCGGAAACTGGTCATCACGATCCAGAAGATCGGCAGCAGCCAGATAAATGCCAGTATCGCCAGCAGGATGTGAACCAGAACGTTGACCGCTACAATACGCGGATTCCGTTTATTTCTCTTGATTTCTCCTGCAGTCATTACATGAACGCCTCCTCATTCTTATAGGATGCCGAGTTGCGGTATGTTACGAGAGTAATGATCGTAAGGATAATGAATGTCATGATACCGATGACTGCACCGAGGTTGTAGTACTGCTGTTCGACCGTCAGCTTGTACAGCCATGTAACGAGCAGGTCGGTCTGACCGGCAGTGTCTCCGACATACGTCGGTCCGCCTCCGGAAAGCAGGTAGATAACGTTGAAGTTATTGATGTTGCCGACAAAGGATGTGATCAGATACGGTGTCGTAACGAACAGCATGTACGGCAATGTGATCGAGAAGAAGATCTTCACCGGACCGGCGCCGTCCATTCTCGCTGCCTCATACAGTTCACCCGGAATATTCTGCAGAATACCGGTGACCTGAAGCAGTGTATACGGAATACCTACCCAGAGGTTGATCACGATGATCGTGATCCTTGCCCAGGTAACATCTGTCCAGAACGGCAGTGAATCCGCCGCTCCGATCCAGCCCAGATTTCTCAGCAGGACGTTGACTGCGCCGTTTGGCTGCAGCATGATGTTCATGACCATCAGTGAAACGAACTGCGGAACCGCGATGGAAAGAACGAAGCAGAATCTCCAGAACGCTTTTCCCTTTGTATCCTTGCGGTTGATGATCATCGCCAGGACCATGCCGAGAATGTAGTTCAGGAATGTTGCGAAGATCGCCCAGGTAACGGTCCATGCCAGTACGTGCCAGAACTGACGGCCGATATTGCCGCTCATGTTCAGGACTCTTCCGAACTGGGTCAGACCATCCCAGTCAAACAGCATCAGATGCTCGCCTTCCTTGGAGTAGTTCGTAAACGCCATCGAGATCATGTAGACCAGCGGTACAATGTTGAACACCAGAATACCAAGACACGGCAGCGTCATCAGCGTCATGTGCAGGTTGCCGTTGAAGAGACTGATGATATCCTCTTTGAAGGTCGGAACATGTTCACCGTTTTCCTGCAGTCTCTGGATCTTATAGGAATGCTTCATCTGGAGGACCCAGAGAGCGATCAGTCCGGCAATCACGAACAGTGTGACAACACCGAACAGAAGGATCTGCTGGGAGTTGTCGCCCTGCGTGTATTCGTAGATCTGTTTAGCCTCATTCCAGACTTCCTCCTGGGCTCTGTCGCCGAGACTCGGCATCATTGCCAGATTGGCGATTCCGGATGTGACTATGTAGAAGATAAATGCAATTTCACAGGCAAAAACAAGAACGCCTTTGACGATCTGCCCGTGACCAGCCAGACCGGCGCCCATCACAAGCGCAGAAAGCTTTGTGTACAGATCGCCTTTTGTCAGAGCTTTGCCCACCGTGTACTTTTCATTCAGTACTTTGGCCATATGCCTTTCCCCTTTCAGTTTGATAATAAGAAGAATGCGGTGAAGTGCGATTCCGCATCAACAACCGCATTCCTCAATGATCTGTGAAATGAAATCTGAATTAGTGGTCTTACTGAACAACAGATGTGTTCATAGCTGTGTTCATAGCTTCTGTCTTTTCAGCAGCGTTTGCCTTTGTGACAGTACCGTTGACGATTTCCTTACCCATGGATTCTGCCGGTCCCCAGTAGTTGCCCATGTTAGCCTGCAGCGGCTGAACGATGGAAGTGTTGGACATTGTGTCCATCTGTGCCTTTGCCAGCGGATCGTCAACCTTGATGGATGTGTCTGTCGGGATGATGTTTCTCAGTTCATAGTGTTTCTGCTGAGCTTCTGTTCCGCCGAGCCAAGCTGCAAGAGCTGCTGCGATTTCCGGATGTTCCTTATAGAGAGCACCTGCCGGGTTGACGCCGATCGCCTTGGATCCTGCGAAGGACTTCATCTGCTTAGCCTGTCCGTCGATCGTGATCGTCGGCAGCTGAGCGATTCCGAGGTTGTCCTTGTAAGCATCGACTGCCTTCTGGTAGTCCCATGTTCCGGAGAAGAATGCCTTTGCATCGGCAACTGTTCCTACATCGCCGTCAGCGAAGTTCTTGTTTGCTACGAGATCAACGAGGTATTCTGTAACCTTGACAGCCTTCTCACCGGAGAAGTCGAGTCCTGCGTCAGCGTTGTCGCCGTTTTCGCCGAACAGTGTGCATCCGTTCGCTACATAGAAGGAAGCGAGATACCAGGAGTTGCTGAGCGGGAATGCGACTTTGCCCTTTTCGAGCATTGCATCCAGGGACTTGATGTCGTCATCCGAGAAGACGCTCTTGTCATAGTACATGAACCATGTGTTTCCTGTGAACGGAACGCCGTATACAGCTCCGTCATAGGATACTGTGTTGACTGTTGTCTGGCTGTTTGCCTTCTTGATTCCATCCAGGATGGTTCCGCCGAATTTAGCAATTGCGTTAGCCTTTAACAGATCAGGGATCTGGTCGTTCGCGAACATGTAGACATCGCCTGCTGCGCTCGGGTCTGTTCCGACGTTTGTCTTTGCATCGCCTTCAGAGCATGTCTCATACTTGAATGTCAGTTCCCATTCAGGATGTGCAGCGTTGAAAGCTTCGCACATTGTCTGGAGCCACTCGCCGTTGTCCTTGGACTGGTCTTCCTGCGGTCCCCATACTTTGACGTTAGCCTTTACTGTTTCCGCTGCCGGTTCCGGTGTCTTTTCACCTTCACCCTTGCTGCTGCCGCCGCCGGCAGGTTTGTTGCTGCAGCCTGCCAGCATTGCAATGCTTAACAGTGCAGCCAGTCCGGATTTAAAAAATTTCTTACTGTTCATATTTTCCCTCCTAAAAACAGTTGAATTATTGTAAACGTTTCCGTAAACGTTTACATCTTCTTCTTCATCATAATTGAAGCGTTTTCATTTTGCAATACTTTTGCATACATTTTTTTATGTTTGTCGCTTTTTTACTGTTTTGAAACCTTCAGTTCCTTAATGCTTTCGCCGGTGATGACCCGGAACATGACCATTCCGTGCACTGCCGGTCTGCTGTAGTTGATCCGCATCAGCAGGTCTTCCACGCTTCTCTTTGCCAGTTCCCTGACATCCTGCTGAATGGTCGCAAGCCGGGGATTGGAATACTTCGTGTAGTCGATGCCGTCAAAACCGATCAGCGAAACGTCATCCGGCACCTTCAGTCCTTTGTCCGCACAGGCGCGGATCACGCCGATCGCGATCATATCGCTGACTGCGAAGATGCCTGTGATGTCCTTCTTCTTCTCCAGCAGTTTTTTCGCTGCCTTGTAGCCTTCTTCCATGGAGAAACGGCATGAAACAAAGTCTTTCCGGACATCGAACGGGATCTTATGCCTGCGCAGTTCCGCCAGCGCCCCTTCCAGTCTCCGGGATCCTACCTGGCCCATCTCAGAGCTGATGCTGCCGCCGACGATGCCGATCTTTCTGTGTCCTTTGTGGATCAGATAGGCGATCGCTTCTTTCGCGGCTTCCATGTCATCCGTTGCGAAACTGGACAGATTATCAAAACCAAGCCCGGATGCAGTGTCGGTCACAAGCACGCAGGGAATACTGATCAGTCTGAACTTCTCCTGGAAGTATTTCAGATTGCCGCCCAGGAAGATAATGCCTTTCGGCTTCTGGGTCGAACAGATCTGGATCGCCGTATCGATCTCGTTTTCTGTCTCATCCATGAAGACAACATTGATGTCTTCTCCATGCATATGCAGTGAGATCTGGACTTCTTCCAGGATCGACTCGAGAAAATTATTGTTGATGCCTTTGACGATCACAGTGATTGCCGATGTCTCCCTCTGCTTGAGCAGCTTTGCATTGGAGTTCGGCTGGAAATTTTCTCTTGCGATGACTTCCTCAATTTTCCTGCGGGCTTCCGCGCTGACATCAGGACGGTTGTTGATCACACGGGAAACAGTGCCGATGCTGTAGCCCGACAAACGCGCAATGTCCTTAATTGTCTTCATTTCTTCCCTTTCTAACAGATGGAATCGTTACCGGAAACGTTCACAGCTTACTTTTACAATAAAATAGCGCTTTCATTTTGTCAATATCGCTTGTTTGTATAAAAAAAAGCAGGCGTCTGCCTGCCGTGATCACATCTGGTATACTTCCCGGATGATCTTTGCGCATTTGTCTATGCCGATCGATGAACTGCACAGGCACAGATCATAATTCTCGAAATCACCGAATTTCTGATCTGTGTACACTTCGTAGTAGGCTGCCCTTCTCTTGTCCTTGTCGCGCAGACGCTTCTCAGGATGTTCATCGCTTTCCCCGTACTGTTCGACGATCCTTCTTGCTCTGGCTTCCATATCCGCATAGATGAATACTTTGAGCAGATCAAAGTCTTCTTTGAGGACGTAGTCCGCGCATCTGCCGACGATCACGCACGGTCCTTTCTCTGCCAGTTCACGGATGACCCGGCACTGCATCGTCCAGATCTCGTCGCGGTTGGAATGGCCGTAGAAATCCAGCCCGGAAAGTGCGGCAAACAGGCCTGTTTCCGCAGTATCTTCACTGTTTTCCTTAATGTAGTTCTGATCAAAGCCGCTCTTTTTCGCGATCTCCGCAATGATCTCGCTGTCGTAGCATTCCAGTCCGAGCTGCCGGGCGGTGAGCTTTCCGATCGTTCTGCCCCCGCTTCCGAACTGCCGGCTGATCGTAATGATTTTTCCTGTCATATTCCTCTCCTCCGGTGATCAATGATATTTTACAGATACTTCTTCTGCTTTCATTGTACAACAAACCGGAAGTCTTGGGAGCGGCATTACACCTGTTCCGTCAGATTGTGGATATACTTTCCCTTCAGGATCCTTCTGATGCCCAGAATATCCTTGGCGCAGATATCTGTGCACATAACGGCATACACCGCAAGCACCGGCCACTTCCAGACAAACGCGGAAAGATACCCCAGAGGCAGACCGATCAGCCACTGACAGCCAAGATCGATCAGGAAGGCGCTGCGGGTATCTCCCGAACCTCTCAGCACGCCGATGATGCAGATGTTTTCCAGTGTCCGCGGAATCATGATAAAGGCAATCACGAGGATGATCTGCGACGCCAGCTGCCTGCTTTCAGCCATGATGTTCGGATACAGCATCAGGAACGGCTTTCTGGCGAGCAGGACAATGCCGCAGGTCAAAGCGCCTGTGATCACGCCAAGGACCAGGAATGTCTTTCCCATTTCCCATGCCTTCTCTTCGTCTCCGGTTCCTGTCTGTTTGCCGACGAGAACAGCAGCAGCGTTCGCAATGCCGTAGACCAGCACCAGCGCCAGCTGATTCATCATGGCAGCCATGCTTGTGGCTGTTGCCATCGTCTCGCCCAGATTGCCGAAGATCGCGACCTGCATCGTACCGCCCAGTCCCCACAGCAGATCATTGCCCAGAACAGGAATGCTGGTACGGATATAGACCGGCAGAACGGAGGTATCGATATGCAGGATATTCCGCAGCCGGAAACAGATCTTCTTTTCTTTGCGTGCCGCATAATGCAGCATGTTCACAAACTCAAACGCCCTGGCGATCAGAGTGCCCAGAGCTGCTCCTCTGACGCCCATGGCAGGCAGGCCGAACAGGCCGTAGATCAGAAGCGCGTTGGCACCCACATTGATGACGGAAGAAGCCGCATAGATGCCCGTCGCGTATTTCACATTTTCCGTGCCCTTCAGGCCGTTGAAATAGCACGCGGTCATGGCGGTCAGAGGATAGGACAGCACAGCGATTCGGAAATACTGCAGGCCGGTCTCAACAACTGCTTCCGAGTTTGTAAAGAAGCCCAGGATCTGTTCCGGAAACAGGATGCAGACGCTGCACCAGAGGACACATACGGTCATGACGATCCGGAACAGGAGTCCCATCAGATTGCGGATCGCAGGGATATCCTGCTTTCCCCAGTACTGCGAGATCAGCACGGTGCCGCCTGCCCCGAGGCCATAAAGAAACGTATAGAAAAGCGTATATGGCTGCGTTGCCTGCGTCACGGCAGTCACTGCCAGATCGCCCAGACTTCCGACCATGATGTTGTCAGTAATGCTGACAGCATAGTTCAGAATGTACTGCAGGGTGATCGGCAGCATCACTGTCCTCAGGGAATTCAGAAATGTCCTGTCTTTGAGAAGTTTCATATCTTTCAATCGTTTTGCGTCCTTTCGGTAAAGAAAAAACTGCGGATCTCTCCGCAGTCCCCGGTTTCTGATCAGAACAGGCCCTGAGCCATCATGGCGTCAGCTACTTTCTGGAAGCCGGCGATGTTTGCGCCTTTGACCAGGTCATAGCCAAGTCCGTATTCTGCCGCTGCTGCAGCGGAGTTGTCATGAATGGACTTCATAATGTTCTTCAGCTTCGCGTCAACTTCTTCCGCTGTCCATGCGTAGTGCTGCGCGTTCTGTGCCATTTCCAGAGCGGATACGGCAACGCCGCCGGCATTGACTGCCTTTGCAGGTCCGACGATCACGCCCTTCTCCTGCAGGAACTTGACAGCTTCGTTGGTTGCCGGCATGTTTGCGCCTTCGAAGTAATACTTCGCGCCAGCGTCAACGATCATCTGGGCTTCTTTCATGCCGACTTCGTTCTGTGTTGCACACGGAATGTAAACATCAGCCTTGACTTCATACGGCTTCTTTCCTTCGAAGAATTCGCAGCCGAACTTGTCAGCGTACATCTTGACGTTGGCATTTCTGGAAGCACGCATTTCAAGCAGGTAGTTCAGCTTTTCTTCGGTTACGATTCCATCCGGATCATAGACATATCCGTTGTGACCGGATATCGTGACAGCCTTGCCGCCGAGTTCAGCGATCTTCTTCGCTGCGCCCCAGGCAACATTGCCGTATCCGGAAAGTGCGAATGTCTTTCCCTTGATATCATCGCCTTCATGAGCGAAGACCTGCTGTGCGTAATACAGGACGCCGAAGCCGGTTGCTTCCGGACGGATCAGGGAGCCGCCGTAGACGAGGCCTTTGCCTGTCAGGACGCCGTTGTCATATGCGTCGCGGATGCGTCTGTACTGGCCGAACATATAGCCGATCTCTCTTCCGCCGACACCGATGTCACCAGCCGGAACGTCTGTGGAAGGACCGATGTGTCTCTGCAGCTCTGTCATGAAAGCCTGGCAGAAACGCATGATCTCAGCATTGGATTTTCCGTGAGGGTCAAAGTCGGAACCGCCCTTGCCGCCGCCGATCGGCAGTGTCGTCAGGCTGTTCTTGAAGATCTGCTCGAAGCCGAGGAATTTGAGAATTCCAAGATTGACAGAAGGATGGAAACGAATACCTCCCTTGTATGGTCCGATCGCGCCGTTGAACTGTACGCGGTAGCCTCTGTTGACATGTGCCTTGCCGGCATCATCTGTCCATGTTACACGGAATTCAATTGTACGCTCAGGCTCGACGATTCTTTCCAGCAGAGCTGCTTCTTCGTATTCCGGATGTTTTGTGATGACCGGTTCGATCGATGTCAGAACTTCTTCCACTGTCTGAAGGAATTCGGGCTCCTGTGCATTCTTTGTCTTTGTTTCGGCGATAACTCTCTCTACATAAGCATTCATTGTACATATCCTCCTGTTTCATGTCTGATGAATGACTCAGATACTCTGCAGAAGAAACCGCTTTCGTTCTTCTGCAACGGGATTATTTTATACCTATATTTTCGAAATGAAAAGATTTTCTTCAAATGTAAATTTTTACATTTCTGACAGACAAAAAGAAAAGCTGTTCCGTTCTGGAAACAGCCTGGTGATCAGTCCTGGGAAACAGCCGAATACGATGCGCCGAATTCTTCCTGGTATCCTTCGAGGGCAACGATCGAATCGATCATCGTCCGGCTGAGGTAGAAGGTATTTCCGCAGCCCGGATTGATGATTAATCCGGTGTCTTTTTCCTTCAGGTGCCGGATGATGTCACAGAAGCGCATCAGCGTGCACTGCATGCCTTCCCTGCGCACTGCCGGCGGATAGCTTCGCAGCTTGTTCCAGTCAGTGAACACAGCGACTGCCCGCATGTCCTTTGACGCATCTGACGAGACAGTCAGGAAAGAATGCAGAGGAGTATCCGGAACATCGACAATATCATGCGCAAAAGTCGGTCCGGAAGAAGGAGATGGAACGATAAATGCCGCATGGCACATATCATAGATAAACGTGCTCATGAAGAAATCATCTTCATGATGCCCGGCAAGTCCGTACAGCATCGCGTTCAGGCGGGGATTCTCTGCCCGGATGATCTTCCGCATCGATGCGGCAGGATCAACGTCAGTCACCACGGTATACTGCACCAGCGGTCCGATCGTTCTGCCGTCCTTGCCTTCCAGCACCATCGTCACTTCCATGTTTTCCGCTTCACGGATCTCGCCTTCTGCAGTGAACAATCCGGCGATCCTGGCCCGCAGATCTCCGGTATCGGGGAACAGAACATTCACTTCATCGCCCGTCTTCGCACTGCCCCGCAGCTGTCCGTGCAGCTGTCCGTTTTTCTCACTGCTCTCCACCAGCATGCCGAAGCGTCTCAGCTTATGGATGCTGCCTTCGCTGACCAGCCGGTCGATCCGCTCCATCCGGCTGCGCAGATTGTCATAGTTTCTGACATAGATACTGACCGCGACGAAGGCAAGCAGGATCAGAAAAAGCACCCGGACGATCTGATTTGCCTGTATATAATTGTTGCGTACCGCGATCTTGTAGGAATACCAGATCATCACTGCCTCAATAATGATCAGCCCCATCAGAAGCGCTGTCATGCCCCAGCGTCCGAATTTCATCATATTTACCGAAATGCCGAAGATCCTGTCATGTGCCCGGTTGAGCAGTGCGATCGCCGCAAGCGAGATCAGCCCGCCGGTCAGCACGATGAAAAGCGGAATATACGTATCCGGGAAAATGATCGCGTCTCCGTCCAGGAATTCCATCACAAAAAAGGCGCCCAGCAGTACACAGATTTCAAATACAAATGTAAAAAACACTGATGCCAGCCAGTACTTTAATTTCTCACTCATGTTCTTTCTCTGATTAATTTCAGTATAGCAAATATCACTGACTGATTTAACAGCATACACACGATTTAATACATTTCACATAATTTACATTTTTTACAAATGATATAAATGAAACTGATCCCCGTCTTCTTAATCAAAGCATAATTTAGCACTCTACAAGAAAGTGTGCTAAACTGTATACACGGGAGGTATAACCATGAGCAATCCCAACAACAAACAAGACAACAATCAGAAAAAACCGATCATATATTATTATGCGATCGTTACTCTGATCGTCATGATGTTCAACCTCTTTCTCTTTCCGAATCTGCAGAACAGAGAAGTGAAGGAAGTCAATTACTCAACCTTCATCAAAGAGACGGAAAACAACGAGATCAAAGAAGTTGAAGTCATGTCCAACAAGATCTATTACGTAAAGAAAAACGGCGACACCGTGTATCAGACCGGCATCATGAACGATCCGGGACTGACCGAGCGTCTGCAGGCTGCCAACGTGGACTTCAAGGCGAACATCGTCGAGCAGAGTTCCTCGCTCGCATCCCTGTTCTCCACCTGGCTGGTCCCTCTGCTGATCGCCACGTTCCTGCTGAATCTGTTCCGCAGAAGCGGCATGGGTGCCGGCGGCGGAAGCATCTTCAACATGGGCAAGTCCAATGCCAGAGAATATGTCAAAGGCGAGAATATGATCCGCTTCGCAGACGTCGCGGGTGAAGACGAAGCCAAGGAAAGTCTGCAGGAGATCGTCACCTATCTGCATGATCCAAGCCGCTACAAGACGATCGGCGCGACAATGCCGAAAGGCATCCTGCTGGTCGGCCCGCCGGGAACCGGCAAAACGATGCTGGCGAAAGCAGTCGCCGGTGAATCCAACGTACCGTTCCTGTCCATCTCCGGTTCTGAATTCGTAGAGATGTTCGTCGGCATGGGTGCTTCCAAGGTCAGAGACCTGTTCAAGACCGCAAAAGAAAAAGCGCCGTGCATCGTATTCATCGATGAGATCGACGCCATCGGCGGCAAGCGCAACACCAGCAACATCGGCGGCAACGACGAGCGTGAACAGACGCTCAACCAGCTGCTCACCGAAATGGACGGCTTTGAAGGAAACAACGGCGTTGTCATCCTGGCTGCCACCAACCGTCCGGAATCCCTTGACCCTGCCCTGTTAAGACCCGGCCGCTTCGACAGACGCGTACCGGTGGAACTCCCTGACCTGCAGGGAAGAGAAGCGATCCTGAAAGTACATGCGCAGAAAGTGAAGACGGAACGGGGCATTGACTATAACGTTATCGCCAGAATGGCATCCGGCGCATCCGGTGCCGAACTGGCCAACATCGTCAATGAAGCAGCGCTGCGGGCAGTCCGCGAAGGCCGCAGCACAGTGACCCAGAAAGATCTCGAGGAAAGCATCGAAGTCGTCTTCGCCGGCTATCAGAAAAAGAACGCGATCCTCACCGATGAAGAAAAATGGCGTGTTTCCTGCCACGAAGTCGGCCACGCCCTCGTCGCAGCCCTGCAGACTCACAGCGCTCCGGTCCAGAAGATCACGATCATTCCGCGTACCAGCGGCGCTCTCGGCTACACCATGCAGGTCGAGGAAGGCAACCACTATCTGTACACGAAGGAAGAACTCGAAAACCGGATCGCGACGCTGACCGGCGGCAGAGCTGCCGAAGAAGTCATGTTCGGCACGGTAACGACCGGTGCCTCCAACGATATTCAGCAGGCGACCAGAGTTGCCAGAGCGATGATCACCCAGTACGGCATGTCGGAAGACTTCGACATGGTCGCAATGGAATCCATCAACAACAAATATCTCGGCGGCGATGCCTCGCTGGCATGTTCAGATGAAACGGCAGCGGACATTGACCGCAAGGTCGTTGCTCTTGTCAGGACCCAGCATGATAAGGCAAAGAAACTTCTGAGCGATCACCGTGACGATCTCGAAAGGATCTCAAAATACCTGTACGAGAAGGAAACGATCACCGGTGAAGAGTTCATGAACATTCTTGAAAACAGGCCGGAAGAAGCTGAAGCAGAAACAATCGAAGCCTAAAGAAAACCGCTCGCGCGGTTTTTTTCATATCGTTCTGACCAGTTCGTTCAGCGGCCGCTTCTGATCATGCATCGGCGAAGGCTTCGCGTCATCAGCCGGATAGCCGACCGGCATCAGCAGCACGCTTCTCTCCGTTTCCGGGATCCCGAATGCTTTTTCCGTTTCCGTGTTCGGGAAGTAGTTGACCCAGCATGTGCCAAGACCCAGCTCAGCCGCCTTCAGCATCGCGTATGTCGCAACGATCGAAGCGTCTTCAATGCCGGATGTCACGCCTTCCTCAAACGGATTCTTCCATTCCTCTTCTTTGTTATAAGTAAACAGAAGAACGACAGGCGCATTGAATGCGCAGCGGGAAAGCTCGCGGATCTTCGCGATCCCCTCTTCACTGCGGATGACATAGATCCGGAATGCCTGACTGTTTTTGGCAGTCGGGGCAACGCATGCCGTGCTGATCACTTCCAGCAGTTTTTCGTCTTCGATCATTTTGTCCGCGAACTTTCTGACCGAGCAGCGGGTAAGAATCACATCATTCAGTTCCATATTTCCTCCTATGCCTTTTCCTGGGCGAATTTCAGAATATCCATGACTGTCTGCATCTGATTCATTTCTTCTTCAGAAATATCACAGTCCAGGGTATTCTGCAGTGAATACCTCATCATAAAGAAATCAGAATCATCCATGCCCAGATCTTCTCTGAGTCTTGATTCAAATGAGATCTCCTCTTCTTCCTTTGCGGTGTAGCCCGAGATCAGGGCCATCAGTACTTCAAACATCTGCGATTTCCTCCATGCAGGGCGATTCGATTTCCACAATATCGCCGAGTTCTATGATCATGCCGTCGGTGAAGATGAGCCTTCCCGACAGTACATCTGTCTTTTTCAGAAAGCCGGTATATGTTCTGTAGGCGCCGCCTTCCTTGATCTTGTCTCTTTCAAAATAACGGACTGCGGCAGGCGGTTCTTTCTGACTTGCAAGATACTGCAGCTTCCGGTTCAGTTCTTCCTTTTTCTCTTCGCTCAGTTCTTTCTTCTCTTCGGTCAGTCTTGCCGTTTCTCTGACCGCCGCGTCATAGCCGGTCAGTGCCGCAAACGGCGAAAACTGGGCAGCGCGTTCTGCCATCGGCATCGGTCTGTGCGTCTTTGACACTGGCCGCTCCATATCGATCATATCATCATAACGGTGCGGATCTTTCCAGGTCATGCCTTGTGTCCCCCGATCTGTTTGTTTCGTTCTTTCGCTGTTGCCCCGTCCTGCAGATCCATGCCTTTGATGACCGCGTTCTTTCCGTATTTCTGCCGTATGGCGATCATTGCCTTCTGCGCTTCTTTTTCTTTCTTCAGCGCTTCTTTTTCTTTCGCGTCGTTTTCTTTTTCTTTGCTGTGATCACTGAACAGATCCATCTGGGCATAGACTGTCTGCTCTGCTGCTTTTTCTTCCGGTCTCACATTCAGCGCGCTGATATCAAACCGGCGGATCATCAGCACCGGATCACATTCCGCTTCATAGATCTGGAGCGCTGCTTCCCTGATCATCTTTGTGGAAGAGGACGGAAACTTCAGCCGGCAGGTGCCGTGGGCACCCTTCGGGACTGCTTTCCCGTACCATGTCTGACTTACCCTGCCGCGGTACGCACCGTCCGCAAGATTGGCAGCGTCATAGCCCACATGCAGGACAATACCGTCGCAGACCAGCTTCTTTTCCGTCAGATCCAGTGACAGAGACTCAGCCATTTCCTTGACGATGAGCTTTCCTTTTTCAAATGAATACGGCTTCATCAGCACCTGACCGCTGCCGAGCGAGTTCACAGCCGGTTTATATGCCTTGACTGCCGGCATGGTACACGGTTCAATGCCCCAGGCATGGTCAATGATCAGCTCGGCATTGACGCCGAACAGTTTATATAATGTCTCTTCGCCCTTTGGATCCAATGACATCCTTGCGATATCACCCATCGTCATGACACCGATCTCATTCAGCTTCCGGGCAGTGCCTCTGCCGATCCGCCAGAAGTCTGTCAGCGGCTCATGCGTCCAGAGCTGTTTCCGAAAACCATGTTCATCCAGTTCGGCGATGCGCACACCGTCCGCGTCGGCAGGAATATGCTTGGCGACAATGTCCATCGCACATTTAGCCAGAAACATGTTCGGACCAATGCCGGCTGTCGCCGTAATGCCGGTCGTTTCCAGAACATCGCGGATCATGCGCAGGGCAAGCTCATGCGCGCTGACACCGAAGGAATGCAGATACTCCGTCACATCCATGAAGACTTCATCGATGGAATAGACATGGATATCTTCCGGGGCAATATATTTCAGATAGACCTGATAGATCCGTGTGCTGTATTCCATATAATACGCCATGCGCGGCACAGCGGTAATATAATCCAGCTCCAGAAACGGATCAGCTGCCAGTTCACCGGCATCTGTACTCTTTCCCCTGAACGGCTTCATATAGTTATATTCCCGCCGTTTCCGGTTGATCTCTTTTGTCTTCTGCACAACTTCAAACAGACGGCATCTGCCGGGCAGTCCGTATGCCTTCAGGGAGGGTGAAACGGCAAGACAGATCGTCTTGTCCGTCCGTTCCGCGTCAGCCACGACCAGATTTGTCGTCAGCGGGTCCAGTCCTCTTTCCCGGCACTCGACACTGGCATAAAAGCTTTTCAGATCGATCGCAATGTATGTTCTCTGCTTCTCCATCGGAATCATTGTAACACAGAAAGAAAAGCACCCTCAGGTGCTTACTTCTCTGTGTAATATACTTTTCTGCCCGGTTCCACTGACGATATGATCCAGACGTTGCCGCCGATCACGGCATTGTCGCCGATCTGTGTATTACCGCCCAGGATCGTCGCATTGGCGTAGATGACGACGTTGTTGCCGATGTCCGGATGACGCTTGCCGCCCTTGACCGGATTGCCGTTTTCATCTTTTTCAAAGCTCTTGGCGCCGATCGTGACGCCCTGATACAGCTTGACGTGATGGCCCAGTACAGCGGTTTCACCGATGACGATGCCGGTCCCGTGGTCGATGCAGAAGTAGTCGCCGATCACCGCGCCGGGGTTGATGTCGATGCCGGTTTTTTCATGCGCGTATTCGGTCATGATGCGGGGAATGAACGGCACGCCGAGACGGTACAGCTCATGAGCGATGCGGTAGATGCTGATGGCATAGAAGCCCGGATAGCATAACAGGATCACCGCTTTGCTGGAAGCCGCCGGGTCACCGTCATAGATCGCCTGGATATCGGTATCCAGGGAACGCATGATATCCGGCAGCTTTTCAATGAAACTGGCAGTGATCTGTTCCGCTTTCATCGGGGTGGTGCCGGAAAAGCAGAGGGCTGAGCCGATCTCATGCTTCAGTTCAGTGACAAGCTCTTCAAATGCCTGATCCACCGTCAGATCGTGGAAATGATAATAGCCCGGATACAGGATCACCTGGATCTTCTTGATCAGGGAAACGACGCGGTTGCGCTCTGCGATCCTGCGCGGTGCCCGGAATTCCGTTTCCCGGCTCTGCTTGATCTTCCGCAGAACTTCTTCGTATTTGTCTTCCATACTCATTCTCCGAACATCTCTGAAGAAAGATACCGGTCGCCGCCGTCTGTCAGCAGCACAACGATATTCTTTCCTCTGTTTTCTTCCTTCTTTGCCTGTTCAATAGCTGCCCAGAGAGCCGCTCCGGCAGAGATGCCGCAGAGGACGCCTTCCGTCTTTCCGAACATGGCACCGGCTGCCAGCGCGTCTTCATCTTTGACATCGGTCACTTCATCATAGACAGCTGTATCAAGTACGGAAGGAATGAAATTGGCACCGATGCCCTGGATCTTGTGGGCGCCTGCTTTTCCGCCGGTCAGCAGCGGTGAGGAAGCCGGTTCAACAGCGATGACTCTGATCTGCGGATCCTTTTCTTTCAGATATCTGCCGGTGCCGGTGATCGTGCCGCCGGTGCCGACACCTGCGACAAAGACATCGATCTTTCCATCCATGGCTTCCCACAGCTCGGGACCGGTCGTCCGGTAATGTGCCTCAGCATTGGCAGGATTGTCAAACTGGGCAGGAATGAAGGCATTGCCAAGCTCTTCCTTCAGCTGTTCCGCCATTTCGATCGCGCCGGCCATTCCCTTCGCGCCGGGACTGAGAACGATCTCCGCGCCGTATGCTTTGATCAGCTTTCTTCTTTCGGCAGAGAAGTTGTCCGGCATGACGATGATCACGCGGTAGCCGCGGGTCACACCCACTGCCGCAAGACCGATGCCGGTGTTGCCGGAAGTCGGTTCAATGATCACGCTGCCTTCTTTCAGGATGCCCCTGCGTTCCGCGTCGTCGATCATTTCTCTTGCGATGCGGTCCTTGGCGGAACCGGTCGCGTTGAACATCTCCAGCTTCGCGTACAGCTCTGCCTGCAGATCATATTTCTGTTCAATGTGCTTCAGATGCAGGACAGGCGTCTGTCCGATCAGCTCTTCCATTGTCTCGAATACTTTCATGATTGCCTCCTATGACAGTTTTTCCAGTACTTTGAACAGCATCTCCGCGCTCAGATGCGCAGCCTTTGTTTCGATCTCTTCGTAGGTCATCGCCGCGTCATCGTCAGCGTTGTCGGAGATCAGCCGGACGATTGCGAACGGGATGCTGTTGATGTATGCCGTATGAGCGATCGCTGCACCTTCCATCTCCGCGCAGGAAGCGTCAAAGGTGCTGCGGATCCACTGTTTCTTCTCATCGGTGCGGATGAACTGGTCGCCGCTTGCGACACGTCCGGTAAAGACGTGTGCCTCGGGCGCTGTTTCCTTCAGTGCCTGCAGGATATCACTGCGCAGCTCTTCATCGGCCGGGAAGGACTGTCTGCCGATGCCCGGGACTTCGCCGTACGGATAGCCGAAATTGATGATATCGAAATCATGATGCACAGCGTCTTCCGCCACGACGATATCCAGCACATGGATCTCATCCCGCAGTGATCCGGCAATGCCGGTGTTGATCAGATGGGTGACACCGAAGGAGTTGATCAGGATCTCGGCACAGACCGCGGCATTGATCTTGCCGATGCCGCTCTGAACGACGACCACATCTGTCGCGCCGATCTTTCCTTCATGGAATTCCATACCTGCCTTTTTTGTGATATTCACATCACGCATCTGCTTCTGCAGCAGTTCTGTTTCCGGCTTCATGGCGCCGATGACGCCGATCTTTCTCTTATTCTCCATATTTCATATGCCTTTCATCGATCTCATAGATGGTGTTTCTCAGATACTTTCGTGCATGCCATCTTGCCATCTCCGGATTCATGTCCAGATAGTTGCCGCACTCATCCGGTGAAGCGCCGGGGATCGCCCCGTCATAGTCGAGAATGAATTCAAACATCGACTGCACCAGACCGACAACATCACGGGACTGCAGATCGCCTTCCAGGATCATATAGAAGCCTGTCCGGCAGCCCATCGGTCCGAAGTAAACGACTCTGTCCTTCCATTCTTCATCATTGCGCAGAAAGGTCGCGCCGAGGTGTTCAATGGTATGTACTTCCGCGGTGTTCATGACCGGCTCACGGTTCGGAGCTGTCATGCGCAGATCAAATGTCGTCAGTATGACATCTTTGAAACGGTCTTTCCGGGATACGTAGATGCCCGGTTCCAGAACCAGGTGGTTCACCTGAAAGCTAGCTATTTTTTCCATATGCTCTCCTGTTTTCGCTAAACAATATCCTATCGGTTTTTCGGCCAAATCTCAACCGCTCAGATATGGGCTGTCTCGCCGTCTGCCGGCAGTTTTTTCAGAACGGTCATGTACATGGCAATGTAGCATGCCAGACCGCCGATCACGTTCGACACCGGTTCCGCCATAAAGACACCGTCAACGCCGAAGCCAAGTCTTGGCAGAAGGAGCGTCAGCGGAACGACCATGATCACCTTCCGGAACAGCGAGAAGAAGATCGCCCTTCGCGAACAGCGCAGCGCGGTGAACACCGTCTGGCCGGTCGACTGGAACGCCATGAAGGCCACTGCGAAGAAATACAGCTTCAGCGAATGCGTTCCGTACTGGATCATTGTCTGATCTGTTGTAAAGACGGACATCAGGGCTCCCGGGATCAGAAGCACCAGGATCCATGCCGCGCACATGTAGATCAGCGAACAGATCATGATGAAGCTGATGCCCTGCCGGATGCGCGTATAGTTCTTCGCTCCGAAGTTGAATGAAAGGACCGGCTGCCCGCCGTTGGCCACACACTGGACCGGCAGCATCACGATCTCACGGATGCTGTTGAGCACCGTCATGATGCCGACGTACAGGTCGCCGCCGAAGATGCGCAGCGTGTTGTTGCAGATGATGGAGACCAGGGAATTGGTTCCCTGCATGACAAAGCCCGCGGTGCCCAGCGGCAGGATCTCACGGATGACTGACCATCTCGGCATGACATATTCACGGCGGATATGATACGGGGATCCCTGCCGCAGAAAGAACGATACTGCCCAGAAACAGGAGACTGCCTGGCTGATCACGGTCGCCAGTGCTGCCCCTGCCACGTTCATATGCAGGACATAGATCAGCAGCGGATCAAGGATCAGATTGAGCAGCGCACCGAGAAAGATCGTCATCATGCCGATCTTCGGGAAACCGGAGGCATTGATAAAGCCGTTGAGTCCCGTCGACAGCATAGCTGCCGTCGTACCCCAGATATAGATGCGCAGATATTCCTCCGCGTATGCGTAGGAAGCATCGCTCGCGCCGAACAGATAGAGGATCTCTCTTCGCCAGAAGAACGCGATCAGAAACAGCACGACGCTCGTGAGCGCTAACATGCCTGCCACCTGGGAAAGCACCAGCTCTGCCTTGTCTTCCCTGCCTTCGCCTCTTGCGATCGCAAACAGCGGCGCACCGCCGGTCGCGAACAGATTCATGAACGCGGCCACCAGCGTCGTGATCGGGAACGCCAGTCCGATGCCGGTCAGCGCCATCGGTCCGATGTCAGGCAGATGACCGATATAGATCCTGTCAACGACATTATAAAGAAGATGGACCAGCTGGGCTGCCATCAGCGGCACCGCCTGAGCCATGATCACTTTCCAGATCTTTCCGTTCCCGAAATCATTCTGCATGATCATCCTCCCTGTCTTCCTTCTCGAAGATCTCTGATACGGCCTGACGGATGCGGTTCCAGATCGTGCCGGTGGATGCCTGGGCAAGCTTGCCGATCACCGCGTATGCCTGGGACTGCGTCGCCTTGTCCGCTTTGGAAAGCGCAGTCAGGATCGAGGCAGAGTTGGTAAACGGATGATCCGCAAATTCGTTGATCCGCTTCGCGCCGGAAGCAGAGATGGAATCAAAGATCAGATTGATGAAATCCAAACGTTCCTCATCACTCAGTCCGCACAGCCACAGATCCACCGTTTCCTTGATGAAAACACTGATGGCTGACAGTTTTTCCGCCCGGATAAACCTGCAACCTTCGATCTGCCAGGTATAGGGATCGTGCTGGTCAAGCAGTGATTTCGAACAGTCCACAACGATCTCACTGACCGGATTTTCCAGAAGCAGGCCGATCACCGACTGTTCCGGCAGAAAGTGGATCGTCTTCGCAGCCGTCGCGAGGAATTCATCCGTGCCGGCGATCTCCGGACGGAACCCGGGACCGTCCAGGCTGACGATCCGGCGGATCCGTTTCCGCACTTCTTCCCGGCAGTACATAGCCGCAAACTGGGCAAGATTGCCGCCCTTGGAATGACCGCCGAAAACATAGGAAATATCTCCCTTCAGATTCCGGTCGACATACGCCAGCGCCGCAAGCTGTCCCGGCCACACCGATACAGCCGACATGTTGAAGTCCTCCCGCCAGCCGGTGAACGTGCTGTCCGTCCCCCGGAAGGCTACATACGCTTCATCCGGAAGATAGTGAAAGATCATCGCGCAGAACTGTCTGCGGACGCAGTCATCGATGGAATTGGTATATCCGGACACTGTGACATTCTGATAGCGGCAGGTTTTTGCACATTGTTCAAGGACACCGGAAGGATCCAGGGTATCACGTGACTGGTCGATCTTCTTTTCACTGTATTCCGCGAAGATCTCCTGCAGTGTTTTCCCTTCACTGTCGAGATCATCCATGTTGACATAGGAAAGCATGCTGAAAACAAGATGATCAGCTTCATTCAGCGGATCTCTTTCAAAGGAAAGATCACCGCGCCATTTCAGATACGCATACACATCATTCATACCGATATGGTAACACAAAAAGAACAGGGATTGATTTCCCTGCTCTCTCAGTTGAATCCGTAAATTTTCCGGGCGATGCCGTAGACCGTTTTGACGATCTTCACATTTGCCGGTGACGGGAAGCGCATGGCTGTGCGGAAGGCCGTCGCGATGAATCCGTTGTACAGGCTCTTATACACCTTATCGTCTCTGTTTCTGATGTACTCCCAGAGTTCATCTTTCTTCTGCATCGCTTCTTCCGTGCCGATCAGAACGCAGAGCAGACCGGAGACATTGGTGATGATATCCAGATAGTTGCGCATATAGCGCCAGACATTCGGATTCTCCGGGTTCTCTCTGGCCAGGTCGTCCACCATGATCTTATTGACGCGCAGCTGCTGATCGATCCGGGATTTCATGACGGTTTCGTTGACCGACTGGTCTTCTCTGCCGATGTAGTAATGATACAGATCGGCATTCATGTAATACAGCTTTTTCACATACGGCAGCGGTGCCGTGACATAGATGTTGTCCACATAGAACGTATGCTTCGGCAGCTGCAGTCCGCTTTCTCTGAGCACCTCGGTGCGGTAGATCACAGAGTGCATCAGGATATACTTGCCGACCGGCATCGGTTTCGCTTCATCCCAGGTAAAGATCCTGTTTTCCGGCAGGTATCCGGTATAGCGGATCACCTTTTTGTGTGAGACATAGACCTTGTCATAGACATAGTTGGCAATAAACATATCCGGCAGTTCTGAGCCGTTCAGACGGTTCTCCGCTGACAGTCTGCGCAGCACATCAAGTACGTTCTTCAGATCCGGAATGCTGACCCAGTCATCGCTGTCGACGACCTTGAAGAACTGCCCTTCCGCGTTTTTCAGTCCGGTGTTCACCGCTTCGCCGTGTCCGCCGTTCTCCTGGTGGACCGCCTTGATCACATCGGGATACTTCTTCGCGTACGCGTCGGCGATCTGTGCTGTGCTGTCCTTTTTGGAACCGTCGTCTACGATGATGATTTCAATGTCACTGCCGCCGGTGAGAAGCGTTTTGATGCAGTGTTCCATATACGCTGCGGAATTATAGCAGGGAATTGCAAATGAGATCAGTTTCATGGCAGATTGTCCTTTCAGTCATGCTGTATTCAGTGTATCACGGGGAAGAGACACGCTTCTAGCGTTTCTTCCTTGTCATCATCCAGTCATAGAAGAAGCTGCCGGTTTTGCCCAGGGCAGGATAGCTTCCTTCTTCGATGTCGATGATCGTATACCCGTAGGCATTGATGATCGTCGTGCCGCAGGGATGATGCCGTTCTCTGACGAAGTCTCCGTATTCCATGTGCACGTGCCCATGGAACATATACTGGGGATGCCAGGTCTCGAGCAGATCGTCAAAGCATTCAAAACCGCGGTGCGGCAGATCCGGCAGATCACCGTATCCATATGCCGGCGCATGTGTCAGAAGAATATCAAAGCCTTTTGTGAAGGCAAGCTGTCCTTTCAGATGACGGATCCGTTTTTTCATTTCCGCTTCAGTATACATGTCCTTGCCGGGACGGTAGCGGTAGGAGCCGCCAAGTCCGAGGATCCTGAGGCCGCGGAAGTTGGCGACTTTGTCTTCGATATTGTCGCAGCCCAAAGGCTCTCTGGTATCGTAAATGCCGTCGTGGTTGCCGCGTACGTAAAACAGCGGCCGGTTGACCATTGTCGTCAGAAATTCCAGATAATCGGGATCCAGATCACCGCAGGAAAGGATCAGGTCTACGCCTTCCGTCTTCTTCGGACTGAAGTAATCCCAGATCCGCGCCTCTTCATGATCCGCCAGAACAAGCAGCCGCATACGGTCATTCCTCCGTTGCCTTCACAGCGCTGACGCCGCTCACTTCGATCATCTTCCTTGCCTGTCCGCTCCAGTTGGCATACGGCGGCAGGGTGCCGATGATATTGTCGTTCAGCCAGTCCATGACAATGATCTTATCGCTGCTCATCTTCGGCGCGTACGCATCCTGGATCACGGCGTTCTGGGCATGCAGCTCGCCGGCAAAAGGATCCAGTGTGCCTTTGATCAGCGACTGTTTCAGAAGCTCCGCCAGTTTTCTTGTCTGATACGGAAGCCGGCCGGAAAGGGTGATGTCGATCACGCCGGCATCCATGCCCCACCAGTAGTTGACGGCTTTGCCGCCGGCTGTGTTCAGATTGCTGGAAAGGATCCGGGAAATGATCTTCTCATAGTAAACAGCCCAGTTGATGACCGGTGCGGCAATATTGATCACGCTGCCGTCATCCGCCAGCTCAAACAGTCCGAATTCCGTCGAGCTGACTCTGGGATCCCAGGTATCCGCGCCGCAGAAGACTCTGATGCCGAGCCGCTTCATCTGTTCCTTCCAGTCTTCATCCAGCGTTTCGCTCCAGGCCAGGAAGACGCGGCACTGCGGATCGATCATGCCGGCGCCGATCGCGAACGCGTTGATGTCAGCCATGATGCCGAAGACAGGATAATCCGCCAGATACGCCAGCTGATGATCCTTGCTGAGAGAAGCCGCAACAGCGCCGAGCAGGAACTTTGCTTCATACATGCGCACGTCGTACGAACGCACCGCTGTCACCTTCTGATTCAGGGAACAGTTGAAATACTTCACGTCCGGATAGGATACCGCACAGCGCAGCGTTTCATCCAGCTGCAGCGGTGATGTCGTAAAGATGACGTCTGATTCACGGGCTGCTTTCGTCAGCGCATTCTGCAGTTTTTCCTTCGTATCACAGTTTTCGTATTTTTCGGTTTTCACTCTGCTGTCAAACCGGCTTGCCAGCAGGATCCTTCCGATCTCATGTTCATAAACATCCGCAGATACATCCGGACTGCTTTCATAGATGAAGGAAACACGCAGACTCTTCAGCGAAGACAGCTTCGGCAGAAGATCCAGACCCAGCAGGCCCTTCTTCTCTTCTTCCTCTTCCGGTGTTTCCACCAGCCGGATCTTTTCTTTCTCACCTGCCAGCTGGAATTCCTTCTGAAGCCGGAGTATGTTTGCGCGCAGTGCTGCTCTTCCGCCGCCGCGCACGCCTTCCTGTCCGAAGACATTCAGATACAGCAGGAACGCGTCGCTGACAGAAGAATCTTCATCCGTCTTTCTGTATTCTGCCGCGAATTCATAGTACAGGGCACGCAGACGCAGGACGCTCTTTTCCGGCCACGGCGTATTCCATTTCACATTGAAGTACCGGCACAGTTTCCGGTAATCGCCGATATTCGAGAAATCCATCTCATACACATGAGTATTCTGAAAGAAGGTCAGGAATTCTTTATACAGAGGATCTTCCTCTTCCGGCAGGATCCTGATCACTTCAGCAGTGACAGTCGGGACTTTCAGACAGCGGAACACAGATACCCGCTTGTTTCCTTCCTGCACGTAGAAACGGTGCTTGTACTCATAGACGAGGATCGGATCGCTGATGCCGGCTGATTCCTGAACACGATAGACATTGGCCCATTTATATGCGAACTCCGTATCAGTGTCCATGATCGGCATGAAATTGCGGGCAAACGCATTCTGCCTGCTGTCTGTCTTTGTTCCGACGATCATCTCAGCCGGGATCTGCATCAGACCGACCCTCACCTGTTTCAGCTTTGCGGTGTCCGTCAGGGAATCCAGGGAAGGAATATACGGATATTCTTCTTTCAGGATCGCTCTGCGGAATTCCGCATCACCGGCTTTTTTCGCTTTTACGTATTCATCAGACATTGTAGGTTTCTCCTGTTGTTTTGTTTCAGATCAGCTCCGTTACCATGCGCAGAATGGTATCCACTGCTTCCGGATCCGGGGTAAAGAAGCGGTCGTCGCCGAACGAAGCTTCCGGGAATTCATTTTCAAAATGAACATGGAAATCAATCAGTCTGGCCGGTGCTTTCAGCTGCACGTTTCTGCGCAGCGTGCGGCAGAGCACGGACGCGATGAGCAGATCCCCGTATGGCGAAGCATGCTCACCGTCTTTGAAGAACAGATCGATCTGAGGCGCTTCTTTCCGGACAGCTTCCCAGACGATGCCGGCTTTCGCAAGCATGGCGCCGGTCTCTTCCGCAAGCGCTGTGTACACATTGATCATCTTCTTCTGGTTTTCCGGATATGCTTTTTCTGCCCAGGTCATATACAGAACCGGGATCGTACCTGTCCTGCGGCAGAGATCGATGATCTTCCGGCCGTTTTCCATGGTCGTGCTTTTTTCAGGGAACGGATGGGCAGCCTGCTGGATCACACAGTAGTCATAGTTTCCGTACAGCAGCGCAAAACGCAGGGAAAAATATTCTTTCCGGTGCCACTCCAGGTCGCGGCCTGAAAAGGCAAGCATCGTTACGTCGCAGACTTCACGGCAGGAACGTTCAAATACCTCTTTGAAAAGAAACGGCATGTCATTCATATATGTATGACTGTTGCCCAGAAATAAAATTTTTGTCATAGTGTTACCACCTACAAAGTCATTATAACAGATGCATGAAAAATCGCTGTATAATACGGAGTAGAGGTTTCTGAAATGAAAACAAACAGATTTGTAAAACTGTTGTTGAAAACGATCAATCTGTTCACCCAGCAGAAAATGGATGTCTACGCCGGTTTTGCGGCGCTGTGCATCCTGATGGCGCTTGTTCCGCTGCTGATGCTGATACTGGCGGTCGTCAATATGCTGCCGGGCTATTCAGCCGCTGATTTTTCCGCGTATGTCACCGGCCTGTTTCCCGGGATCCCGGCTGTTCAGGATATGCTGAAAAGCATCATTATGAATCTCAGCGAGCAGTCCGGCGGTGTCGTCATTTCTTTATCCGCATTAACGTCCCTGTGGGCAGCGTCCAACGGTGTTTCCGCGATCCAGACAGCGCTGGATAATCTGAGCGGTATCCGCCAGAGCTTTGTCAAAGGAAAGAAATCCGCCCTGCTGTTTACCGTGATCTATGTTCTTCTGATCCCTTCCCTGCTGATCTTCCAGGTGCTTCGTTCTTCCATCGAAAGCGTTCTGGAGCCGGTCCTCGCCATGCTGAAACTGCAGTCGCTGGCATCGACGATCTACGGAATCCTGGCGTTCAGCGGCATCCTGTCCCTGATCGTCATGGCGCTAGTGATCATCATGACATACACCTATCTGCCCAACGGAAAGCGGACGCTGAAAAGCCAGCTGCCCGGAGCGGTCCTCGCAACAGTCGCTGCCGCGGTATTCACCGGAGTCTTCGGATACTGCATGACGCGTTTCTGGAAAGCTTCTTCGGTCTACGGCTCGCTGGCTGCGATCTTCCTGACGGCAATGTGGCTTCAGTTCATCCTCCAGATCCTCTTCTTCGGAGCAGCGCTGAACCAGGCGATCCACGAAACAGACTCAGAATGAAAAAAGGCAGATCATTCTGCCCTTTTCTGTTATCTGATCATTTTGAACGGCTTGACGTCTTTCACTGCTTCCTTCGGTGTGATCCTGACTTCATCGTTGTCAAGGTCGATCAGGATATACTTGCTGTTGCCCATGCCGATCTCGTGCATGTATGTCAGCTGTCTGTACCCGTGTCTTGTTTCAATTCTTTCCACCAGATCATGGTGGTCTTTTTCTGTCATCGCGTAGATCAGATCGACGCAGGCTGTATCGATCGCGCAGATGTCTGTGGATGCCAGGATGCCGACGTTCGGCGTTACGACCGGTGCCGCTGCCAGGCCTTCACAGTCACAGGATACGCTCATGTTTCTCATGACGTTGACGTAAGTGATATTCTCACCGAAGAAATCGATCGTAGCCTTGGTGGATTCTGTGATCTTTTCCATCAGTTCTTCTTTGACAACGCCCCAGTCATCGCCGTCTTTGGCATGGATCATTGCCTTGCCGATGGTGCCGTCTGCGCAGCCGATGCCGATGTTCTTGTTGGATCCGCCGAAGCCGCCCATCGTATGTCCCTTGAAGTGGGTCAGAACAAACATGGAATCATACTCGACCATTGTCTTGCCGTGCGTCATGTGATCGAACCACTTGCCGCCTTCAACCGGCAGATCGATCGTTCCTTCCGCGTCCATGATGTCGACCGGGCAGAACGTCCAGCCATTGACTTTCAGCGTTTCAAGATGCTTTTCTGTCGTATTGCGGTCTCCCACATAGTATGTATTTGTTTCAACGATCGTCGCGTCTTTCAGTGACGGTGTTGTCTCCATGACTTCCTTTACCCAGGAAGCAGGCGTGAAGTTTGGTCCGTTCTGTTCGCCGGTATGCAGTTTGACCGCAACTTTTCCCTGGATGCAGGCACTGACTTTCCCATATGCTTTTTTGATGCCTGCCGGTGAAATGTCCCTGGTAAAGTAAACGACCGATTCGTTTCCGTCCCGCTCTTCGTACGGAACATAGCGTGTGACTTCTGTCATATGTCTCTCCTGCGCTTTTCGAAGCGTCTTTATCATTATCTTAGCAGGCATGTTCAGTTTTAATTATTCTTTTGCTCGTTGTTCAGACAGAAAGATATTCATATAATGGAACCAAAGTGAGGTGTTCAATATGAAATATGAGATCAAAGGTGAACCGCTTCCCGTCGTGATCTGCGCGGTCGAAAACGGTGAAACTGTCGTCTGCGAAGCCGGCGCAATGAGCTGGATGACGCCGAATATGAGCATGGAAACATCCGGCGGCGGCATGGGCAAACTGTTCGGCAGAGCATTTGCCGGTGAGAGTATGTTCCAGAACCGCTATACTGCCCAGGGAGGAAACGGCATCATTGCCTTCGCGGCAAGCTTCCCGGGATCGATCCGTGCTCTTGAGATCACACCGGACAAGCCGGTCATCGTTCAGAAGCGCGGCTTCCTTGCGTCTGAGGAGACTGTTGAAATGTCCGTTGCGTTCCAGAAGAAGATGGGTTCCGGTTTCTTTGGCGGTGAAGGCTTCGTCATGCAGAAATTGTCCGGCCACGGAACAGCGTTCGTTGAGATCGATGGCTCCGTTCTGGAATATGAACTGAAGGCAGGTCAGCAGCTGATCGTCAGCACCGGCCACCTGGCAATGATGGACGCTTCCGTATCGATCGACGTCCAGCAGATCAGAGGCGTCAAGAACGTTCTGTTCGGCGGCGAGAGCCTGTTCAATACTGTTCTGACAGGTCCGGGACGGGTCGTCCTGCAGACTATGCCGATCTCCAGCTTCATCGGCCAGATCGCGCCGATGCTGCCGACAAATAACAACTGATATGAAACTCGTTCTGCTTGGCACCGGCACGCCCAACGCGGAGCCGTGGGCCGGTTTCCCTGCCAGCGCTGTCATCACCGGCGGAAAAGTGTTTCTGTTTGACTGCGGTCCGGGCGTCGTCAGGGCATGCACAGCAATGTATTACAAAGGCATTGGTGAGCTGAAGCCGCAGAATCTGCAGCGTGTCTTCCTGACCCATCTGCATTCTGATCATTCGGCAGGTCTTGCGGAGGTGATCCTGATGCCGTGGGTGCTGGAAAGGACAGAACCCCTGCATGTATACGGTCCGCAGGGATGTGAGGAAATGGCTTCCTGCCTGCTTGCGGCATACCGGATCGATACAGACTTCCGAAGCGACGGACCGGAACCGATCAATCATACCGGACACACTGTTGTTCCGCACATCATCCAGGAAGGAATCGTCTTTGACGAAGACGGTGTCACTGTTTCAGCACTGAAAGTACGTCACGGCACGCTGGACGCCTTTGCCTTCCGCATCGAAGCAGAAGGAAGATCCATCGTAATCAGCGGCGATACTGCCCCGCTTGAAGCTATGAAAGAGTTCGCCAAAGATGCGGATCTGCTTCTGCATGAAGCGGAATATACAGCTGCCCTGAAAGAGCGGACGGAAGCGTGGCAGAACTACCACCGCGGCGTCCATACGATGTCCTGTGATCTTGCGGACATCATCAGTGCTGCCCGTCCGAAACTGACGGTCACCACGCACCGCATCCTGCATCTGAATTATTACGGTGATTCCCCTGTCAGTCTGAGCACCGTCAGAGAACGGGAAAACGCACTTCTGCAGGAGATCACATCCCGGACCGATCTGCCGGTCGTTAACGGCAGAGACCAGGATGTCTTCACTGTCTGACCAGTTCTTTTTCCTCCTCAGAGGCTTCTTCAAAACGATACTCCTGCCGGGCATCGGGATATTTCCCGGTGTCCGTTTTTTCATAAAACATCGAAGCAGGTCTGGCAAACACCCGCCTGTCCCCATACAATGCCTGAAAGACAACAAGCATCTCGCCTGTTTCAGTATGTTCAGCTTCCGCAATGATCCGGTACAGATACATGGTGCTGTCCGGTTCAGCGTACTGTCTTTTGAAATGGCGGACGACCGTACCTGCGGGAAATCTTTTTTCTGTCATTTTTCCTGTACTCCTTTGAAAGCATATTCCTCATTACTCTGTCTTTTCGTATTATAATATCCATACGTAAAAGGGGATTGATTTATGACATCAGCCAAATCATACAACAGCAAAGATCTTCTGAAAGAAACGATCTCCATGGCCTGGCCGGCTGTTCTGGAAAGCTTCTTCGTAGCTCTTGCCGGTATGATCGACACGATGATGGTATCCACGATGGGAACATATGCCGTCGCGTCCGTCGGTCTGACCACCCAGCCGAAGTTTATCATGCTTGCGATTTTCTTCTCCTGCAACGTTGCCGTATCAGCACTGGTTGCCCGCCGGCGCGGTCAGGGCAGACAGAAGGAAGCCAATGAGATCCTGCTGACAGCCCTCTGGTTTACCGTGATCACCTGCGCGGTACTGACAGTGCTTTCTGTCATGTTCGCACATCAGATCATTGATCTGGCCGGTTCCAATCCGGAAACGCATGAGGCCGGCGTCACCTACTTCCGCGTCATTCAGGCAGGCATGATCTTCAATGTCATCTCGCTTGTCATCAACTCCGCCCAGCGCGGCAGCGGAAACACGAAGATCGCGATGCGTACAAACATCACGTCCTCGACGGTCAATGTCATCTTCAACTACCTGCTCATCGGCGGTCACTTCGGATTCCCGAAATGGGGCATCTTCGGTGCAGCATTCGCAACTGTGCTTGGAACCGTCGCAGCATCCGTCATGTCGATCCGTTCACTGTTTGACAAAAACAGCTATGTTTCCATCCCGTTTATCATCAAAGAAAAGATCCGCCCGACTTTCGATGCCCTTTCCGGCATCACCAGACTTGGCTCCAATATGTTCATTGAAAATCTTGCCATGCGTGTCGGCTTCCTGACGACTGCGATCCTTGCCGCAAAGCTCGGAACAGAAGCATTCGCTGCTCATCAGGTCGGCATGAACTTCCTGTCGCTCGGCTTCTCATTCGGTGACGGCATGCAGGTCGCTGCAGTCGCCCTGATCGGCCGAAGCCTTGGTGAGAATGACCCTGACAAGGCAAAGATGTATGGTTCCTTCTGTCAGCGGACAGGCCTTGCGATCTCCCTGATCCTGGCTGTGATCCTGTTCTTCTTCGGAAGAAGCCTGTTCGGACTGTTCTTCCAGGATGCTTCAACACTGGATATGGGCGTGCTCATCTGCAATTACATCATCGTCATCGTCCTCTTCCAGATCTCGCAGATCATCTTCGGCGGCTGCCTCCGCGGTGCCGGCGACATGAAATACTGCCTGTTCTCCTCTCTGGTGTCTGTCACTCTGATCCGTACTCTCGTTACATTCATTCTGACAAACATCTTCGCTCTTGGTCTCCACGGCATCTGGATCGGTATTCTCTCCGACCAGCTCTCCCGCTTCGGCTTCCTGTCGATCCGCTTCAAAAAAGGAGAATGGACAAAGGTCCGCATCTGACATTTATTTAGCAGGCTCAATGCCTGCTTTTCTTTTTGTCTGAATCCGTATTGTCATGAAGAACAAATATCGAATAAAAACAAATAAGCCGCTGAGGTCTTGCTTACAAGCAAATCCTTCAACGACTTATGTTTTTTTGTTCTGCGGTTATTCTCATTTACTGTTTGATTAGTTCAATTATCACTGCTCCAACTCTACTATCAAAAAGAATGAATTGATCCTCAAGTTCGTAAACGATTTTCGAATCTTTCTTTCGGATATATAGCTGATATCCTTACTGTCGAAAAGAAAGAGATCCACTTTATCGCAGTTATAATCAGAATTGAAATTGACATTTCTTTACTGCTACTTTTTCTTAGTATCTGAATTCCAAGTATGATCAAGAAAAGATCAGCGACAAGCAAGCTTCCAATGTAGATTTTGGTCACCAGCGGCATGACACTTAGTCGCTCAAAAAAACGTGTACACCAAGGTGCATAAAAGATATCTATTCCCGAAACGAGGAACAATATTCCAGCAATGGAGATTAAATTCATATTTCCCCCTTAAACTCTCCTTAAAAACAATTTTCGCGGATTTTCCGCTAAATCACAATAGCGGGTAATCCGCTGAGATAATCTTTCTGCAGGAAGAATATATGGTGTACAGACGGATCAGAGATTTAAGAGAGGACAGAGATCTCACCCAGAAACAGATGGGTGAAATTCTTTCATGCATCCAGCGTGTTTACAGCAACTATGAACGCGGTGATCTTGATATCCCTACTGATATTCTGATCAAGCTTGCGGACTTCCACTGTGTTTCCATTGACTACATTCTGGAACGCACCGACAAAAAGAAACTGCAGTAAAAAAAGGCAGTTCTCATCAAACTGCCTGCTGATCTTCCTCAGTCCTTCGGACTGTTTTTTTATTTCCAGAATGCAAATATGATTTCCGGTCCGGCGTCCAGATCTGCTTTGACATGGGACCGCAGGTTCCAGAGGTATTCCAGGCTGTACCAGCCGTTCTTGGTTTTGGTCCAGGGATCGTATACATAGACCTTGCCGTCCTTGTACTGATGCAGCGTCAGTCCGTGTGATCCTTTGTTCTTCATGAACTCTGACTGTCCTCTGACAGCCATGGAGATGACCTTGCCCTGCTGCAGAGCTTTCTTCATTGCCTCCATTGAGGTCAGCAGTTCATACTGGACTCCCCAGTGCTTTGCGGCATGGATACGGGATTTGCCGGTCGTGCCGTGATGGTTCGGAGTGCTGTAGGAACCGATGGAATACAGATAATCCGCCACGGTATCAGGACGTACAGCCTTGCCGAGCACGGCGGTCAGACACATGGCGATGCTTGTAACGCCGCAGCCGGTATTGCCGAAATAATACTTGCCGTATTTCTTCTTTGCCCAGCGGGAATCTCTCTGCGCATAATACGTGACGGTATACGAATATGTTTTTGATTCCGCAGCCGGCTTGGCTGTCGCGGAGGGTTTGGGTGTGGCTGTCGGCTTCGGTGTCGGTGCGGGAATGCCTTCCTGCAGCGCGTACCAGGCAATGCCTTCATCCTTCCATCCATATTTGATCAGGGCATCATGCTCTTTCTTTGACGTCGTGAAGTTATGATTGCACTTGGTCCTGCGCGGATTGAATTCACGGTACAGCGGAACTGTCTCATCCGCATCGGAATACCAGCCGATGCCTTCATACGTCCATTTGTACTTCGTTACCAGCGCGTCTTTTTCTTTTTCGTTGATCGTATAATGATGTTCCCCTGCCCTGCTGTTATACAGACGATAAACAGGGATATCCGAGAGATCCGGTGCCACCCAGCCAATGCCTTCATACGTCCATCCAGCTTTGACCAGGGCATCTTTTTCTTTGACCTTCAGTGTATAGAAGTGTTCTCCGCTGCGGCTGTTATATACACGGTATACATTGACCGGCTGCGGCGCAGGTGTCGCAGAAGGTTCCGGCGTTTCCGTGATCTCCGGCATCGGAACTTCTGTCGGCGCTGCACTCGGTTCCGGTGTCGCTTCCGGCGTCGGTGTCGGTTCTGCGCTGACCTCCGGTGTCGGTGACGGTTCAGGTTCTTCCGTGATCTCCGGCATCGGGATCTCCGTCGGATCCGGACTTGCGGATGGTGACGGTTCCGCAGACGGTTCAGGACTTGCGGATGGTGCAGGTGTTTCTGTTTCCGCAGGAGCAGCAGACTCCCGGGCAGGTTCTGTCACTTCCGTTTCCTGTTCTGTTTCTTCCGGTATGATCTCTTCCGGTACAGCTTCGGTTACTTCCGGAAGCTCTTCCTGTATGATCTCTTCCGGTGCGGAAGTCTCCTGGATCTCTTCCGCTTTGATGACTGCCGGCATTCCCACGGTTGTAAGAACTGCCAGAGTCATGATCCATTTCATCATATATGCGTGCATAATCTATCCCTCAGGTTCTAATTATACTTCAATTTTTCTTAAATGATTGTGTGTTGACATTCTTTTTCTGTGGTGTTACAGTTCATACAGATAGTACAGTTAATACAGATTGGAGGGAGCTTATGTTTCTGATTCGCTTACAAAGCAAAGAACCGATCTTTGAACAGATTCAGGCGCAGATCCTGCGCTTTATTGAAGCAGGCGTCCTTTCTCCCGGTGACAGACTGCCGTCTGTCCGCCAGCTGGCCAGTGACAACGGGATCAATCCGAACACGGTTGCCAAGGCTTACGCGAAGCTGGAGGAAAACGGTTATGTCTACAACGTTCCGAAAAAAGGCGTCTATGTCGCTGAGATCAGGAAAGACAGCGCGAAGGAAAAGCAGATCGAAAGCGTGCTGAAGCCGCTGAAGGATGCCGGGATCACGCGCCGGGAACTGATCGAAGCAATTGACCGTTTATTTACGGAGGAAGAATATGCTGAACATTGAACACTTATATAAATCTTTTAAAGACAACGACGTGATCAGAGATCTCAGCATCGAGATCCCTGACAGTTCGATCTTCGGACTTGTCGGCATCAACGGCGCCGGCAAATCCACACTGCTGAGACTGATCGCGGGCGTATATGAACCGGATCAGGGCTCTGTATGCTTCAACGATTCCGATACAAGTCTGTTTCCGGAGATCCGCTCATCCATCGCATTTGTTTCGGATGAGCAGTACTATCCGGCCGGAAGCACGATCGCGTCAGTCAGAACACTTTATGAATGCATGTATGATTTTGACTTCGATGCATACAGAAAGTATCTGGAACTGTTTGGCCTGAATGAAGGCATGAATATCCGCACCCTTTCCAAGGGCAACCGGCGCAGAGTCTCACTGGTCTTCGCGCTGAGCATTCATCCGAAGCTTCTGCTTCTCGATGAAGCCTATGACGGACTGGAGCCCCTGGCGCGTCTGCACTTTAAAAAGATCCTGGCGGAAAAGATCGAAGATGAAGGACTGACCGTCATCATCTCCTCACACAACCTGAAGGAACTGGAAGACATCTGTGATTCCTTCGGCATCCTGGAAGACGGACATATCGTCAGCTACGGCGATCTGCTGGAAGCACGTGATTCCGTCAACAAATACCAGGCCGCATTCAAAGAAGAAAAGACAAAAGAAGACTTCAGAGATCTTGATCTTCTGCACTTCGAGCAGGAAGGCCGCGTCATTCAGCTGGTCGTCCGCGGTGAGCGGGACGAGATCCTGAAACAGCTGGAAGACATGGATCCGGTGCTGGTAGATGTTCTGCCGGTCAGCTTCGAAGAACTGTTCATCTATGAACTGGAAAGCAGAGGTGACATCCATGAGTAAACGTTATCTGAACTGGCTGATCAGAGACCGGAAAATGCTTCTGATCTTCACAGCCATCCTGTATCTTGCAGTATCCCTGATCTCCGAAGGACTGTTCGGGGACAAGTCCTGGGTCAGCGTATGCAGCCGGGCAACGGTCATGAGCGTGATCCTCCTGTTCGTTCTGCCCCTGACCACCTTCGCCTTCGTCCACAGAAAGCAGAGCACAGACGTATTCTTCTCACTGCCTCTCTCCCGCAGAGATCAGGTGAACACAGGGATCGTCTTCTGCACAGGCATCAACTTCCTGCTGTGGCTGGCAGCCAATATCGGCGGAATGATCTTCTTCCGTCCGGACGTCATCTACTTTGGCCGCTTCCTCATCCTGGCAGCGCACACCCTGCTGTGGTTTCTCAGCGTCACGGTGCTGAATACGGTATTCTTCCTGTTTGCGAACAATATCTTTGACGGCGTCGTAATGGTCGCGGCGTATTCCTTCCTGCCGGTCGCTGTGCTGATGGCTGTCAGATCGTTCTCAGACAGTCTGATCGCAGGACTGACTTACAGGGCTGCTGCGAGCATCAATGTCACCTGGCTCTCCGCCGTCGCATCAGGCTATGTCAATGAAGGCGAACTGTTCAGCTTCTGCATGAATGAAATGGAGAACTTCCGTTTCTCCGCACTGTATCTGTTCGCTCTGATCGCCGGACTGATCCTGGGATGCGTCGCTTTGTACTATCACTTTATCCGCCGGAAGACAGAACGCGCGGATATGATCTCGGATGACTTCATGGCCTATCCGCTGATCATCCATATCTACCTGATCCTGACAATGACCGCTGTAGCCTCTTCCTTCGTGTTTGAGCTCAGTGAAAGCATCATTGCCTGGCTGGTCCTTCTGGCCATCTATGTCACAGCGATGTTTGTCTATAAGCGCCGTCTTTCCCTGAACTGGAAAGTGATCGCGGTCTACGTCTGCAGCGCTGCCGCAGTGACCGGCCTCTGTCAGGCAGCCCGCATCACAAAAGGCTTCGGCATTCCGGAGAGTCTGCCTCTGGTGGATCAGGAAGAGGAATACACGACGATCAATTATGAAGCGTACTGCACAAGCCCGGATCTTGGCAAAGCGTGGAACGGACAGTATGACAGTATGGTCAAAGGCGTGTGTGTTCACTTCCGCCTCATCGTCAGAAAGTCCGAACAGGAATCCTGCAGAGAAGCGCTGGAGGTGGTCCGGAAGCTGCGCATGGTGTCCATCGCGGAATATTACACCGGTGAGAATCACTACACATCCAGCGGAAGTCTGAGCATGACGCCTTCCGGCAAGGTTCCTCTCGGTGATGTATACTATCCGGAAAAATATCAATACCGGGTGATCACGCCGATGAACGAAGCGGATCTGAAAACGATCGCGAAATACACAAATGTATACGCGGATCTGCTGGAAGGCGAAAGCCAGGTCCTGCTGGATACATTCCTGAAACGCCGCGGCAGTTAAGAAGCAGAGAGATTCTGCTTCTTTTTCTGTTATGATGGATCTGTACAACTGAGGAAAATATCATATGAAGATACTTGTCATCAACGGCTCCCCGGCCGGCAAAAACAGCATTACCCTGCAGACTGTTCTCTACATTGAACAGTTCTTTCCCCGGCACAGCTTTGAGATCCTGCATGCGGCGGCGATGATCCGCGCGTATGAAAAAGATTTTTCCAAAGCAGCGAAAGCCATGGAAGAAGCAGATCTGATCCTGTTCTGCTATCCTGTATATACCTTCCTGGCACCTGCTCAGCTGCACCGGTTCATTGAGCTGATGCAGGAAAGCGGTGTGGATCTCAGCGGCAAATACGCTTCCCAGATCACAACATCCAAACATTTCTATGACATCACAGCCCACCGCTTCATCGAAGACAGATGCGGCGATCTCTCTCTGAAATATATCCGCGGTCTTTCCGCGGACATGGAAGACCTCCTTTCGGAAAAAGGCCAGGAAGACGCGCTGTCCTGGTTCCGCTTCCTGCTGTTCCGGATGAAGGAAGGCCTGCCCGAGCCGTCGTACAGCGTACCGGTACGGAGACAGTCTGTCCGAGCTTCTGCCGCTGCGGACACAAAGAAGACAAAGCCGTGGAAAGCTGCGATCGTCTGCGACCTCTCGGATGATGCAGACGGCGCCCTGGCTGCGATGATCGAGCGGTTCCGGAATGTTCTGCCCCTCACATCCGTGGTGCTGCGCCTGGATGAATTCCCCTTCGCCGGCGGCTGCCTTGGCTGTTTCCACTGCGCGGCAGACGGCACCTGCGTCTACAAAGACGGCTTTGATGCCTGGCTGCGCAGCAGCGTGCAGAGCTGTGACGCCATCGTTTACGCCTTTTCCATCAGAGATCATTCCATGGGCACCCGTTTCAAGCTGTATGATGACAGACAGTTCTGCAACGGCCACCGCACTGTCACGATGGGAAAACCGAACGCGTATCTGATCCACGGCGATCTCAGCGCAGAGGAAAACCTGCGGACGCTGATCAGAGCGAGAGCGGAAGTCGGCGGCAATTTCCTGGCCGGCGTCGCCGATGATACGGAAGATACCGACCGGAAGATCGACCAGGCTGCCAGCCTGCTTGCATACGCCCTGGATCACAAGACCACCATGCCGGCTGACTTCTACGGCGTCGGCGGCATGAAGATCTTCCGCGACCTGATCTGGCAGATGCAGGGACTGATGAAAGAAGATCACCGCTTCTACAAAGAACACGGCTTCTATAATGACTTCCCGCAGAAGCACAGGATGAAAACAGCCGCCATGTATCTGGTCGGCGCGATGATGACCAATGAGAAGCTCTCGAAGAAGCTCGGCGGAAAGATGATGGAAGGCATGATCATGCCGTACCGGAAAGTCATTGAAAACGCCGGAAAGAAACGCAGAAAGAAATGATCACGACCGCCGGATGAACATGCGTCCGGCTTTCTCTGTGCCGGATAAACAGATATACTGAAAAAGAAGATGATACGATTCCTGTTGATCATGATCCGGATCTTTCTCAGGCTGATGCCGGTGATCGTTCTGTTTATCGCACTGTACCGCGATCCCGATCACATAAGACTGAAGAAAGCAGGCTATACAGAAAAGGATATCACGGTCGGTGATGTCCGCTTTCATTATGCCGAATCAGCTGACTCTGACAAACCTGCCCTTCTGCTGCTGCACGGCCAGCTGCTGGACTGGTTCTCCTATCACCGGGTCCTGACCGATCTGGCAAAACAGTTTCATGTATACGCAGTTGACTGTCCGGGACATGGGAAAACACAGTGTCCGGATGATTATGAGATGTGCGCGGAACAGATCGGTTCCTCTCTGGCCCGGTTCATTCAGGAAGTGATCAGCGGACCGGTGACGATCAGCGGCAGTGACGCCGGCGGACTGCTGGCAGTCTGGCTGGCCTCGCACAGACCGCAGCTGGTCAGAGCTGTGATCCTGGAGGATCCGCCGCTGTTTGCTTCCGAATACCCTGCCGTCCGCAGCACCGCTGCCTGCCGCACCTTCGCTGTCAGCGCAAAGGCTGTGGAAGAAGATCTGGAAGGAGATTATCTCCTGTTCTGGCATAAACACGCAGACAGTTTTTTCCGGAACAATACGTTCCCCGGCGCCCGTTTCCTGATCCGCATCCTGATCACGCTGGCAAGAATGCTGCACTGGCAGGACACCGTTGAGATTCCCTTCGTTTCCCCGCTGCTCAGAGAAATGGTCCGGGGCATGGACCAGTATGACCCTCACTTCGGCAAGGCTTTCTATGAAGGCACCTGGAACAGAGACTTTGATCACGCGGACGCGCTCTGTCAGATCACCTGTCCGGTGCTGCTGATGCAGGCGGATACGTCATTCCTGCCGGACGGCACGCTGAACGGCGCGATGTCTGCGGAGAACGCGCAGTTTGCCTTAAGCAGACTGCAGAATGCCCGGTATGTACAGATCCATGCACGGCATGTCATCCATCTGGAAAAGCCGGAAGAATATCTGAAACATATGCATGAATTCATGAAAAAAGCTGTCTGATGAGACAGCTCAATGGCGTAAACCTGAAAAACGGTTTACGTCATTTTTTATTTAGCGCCGAAAATAAAACTCGCTAAGGTTTGTCAACACAAAATCTACTGAAGCTTATTTTGCATTATGAAAATCCGTTCTGTACAGGACGGTTTTCTTTCGGGCTGGTTGTGAATATTAGTTATCAGCTTCTGTAGGCTTCCATAGCTCTAGCATAGTAGATACGAAAGAACTTGTTCATACCTGCCACAATCGCCTGTTTGTCTTTCTTGCCTTCGCCTTTCTTCTTCAGATAGTAATCATATACTGCTGTATCCTGGGTTGGTTTTATCTTTCTGAGATTCTTTACCAGCAGAAATCCCAGCTTTCTGAGCTGCTTTGATCCTTTTCGGGTTATCCTCCGTTCTGAAGCTTTGAATTGTCCGCTATCATACGGAGGGACATCTATCCCTATACAGGCAATCAGTGCATCTCCTGAATGATATCTTCTCGGATCTCCTACCTCTGCCACGAGCAGCGGCGCCAGTACATCTCCGACTCCGCTCATCGCCCGTACAGCCGGATACTCAGGTCGTTTTTCTGCAAGTTCTCTGATCTGTGCTAATATTTTGTAGAGCACTTGATTCATGCCTCTGACTGCCTCTACAGCCTGCTGTACGAGCAGTCTGCTGGTTGAGTCATATGTGAGTGTTGGGATACCTTCTTTCGCCAGTAAATAAATCTTGCCGGACTTATCGTGGCGTGAACGGTATCCTTTTTTCTCTGCCCATTTAGCGAATCGCTCTTCAAATTTCTTCGGCCCCAGTGATGTAATGTAATCGTAGTGGCGGAACTCTTCAAGAAAATCTGCCATTCTGTCTTTTCCCGTTACCGGATCATATCGATCAAACTCTTTCTTGATTCCCGGCATTACCTGATCGATCAGGTGATCCAGATTCTGGGTCAGAGCTACGTGAGGTTTCATATAAGTGAGATACTGCCTTGATAAGGCCTTCATTGCCGCATATTCTTCATCGGCTCTCTTATACTCCTGCAGTCTGTTCCATTTCTCCACGGCATATTGTGCAATCGCCAGCGCGTCAATACTG
>JAILCN010000082.1 GCA_024680365.1 Solobacterium sp. | reverse complement strand
GCTTCCAGGAATTGACTAACGAAACCGCCAAGTCAGCGTTAATCAATTCCTGGAGGCTTCCTGACGTCCCCCTTTCAAGGACATCTCTATTATACCGCCAATACATTCTCATTTAGCTCCACTGTGCAAATGAGGATTTTTTTTTCAAAAAAGAGCGATGTACGACTGCATCGCCCGGAATAACACGGCTTCTGAGAGGGGCAGGAGGAGTTCAGTTGCCGTGGATGTAAAGCACGTTTTCCATGTTCGGAGTCAGACCTTCTGCCGCTCCGATCTCATCCAGCTTCATGCCGATGCTGCCTTTGATATTGGCAATGTCGGTGCGGATGCCGGAATTGAGAATCTCCAGTGTACGGATGCGCGCTTCAATGGACTGAACCTGTTCCGCCAGAGCATTGGAATAGCCGCGCAGGAAAAGCGATGAACAGAGATACAAAAGGATCATCGTAAACAGCAGCAGTGATGAAAGATTCAGCAGTCTTACATGTTTTTTTCTTTTTGTCTCAGTCATAGATCGTTCTCCGCTCACGGGAGTGTTTTTCATACTGTTCGAGGTACGCCGAAATCATCCGCTCAAGTGCGGCGGTCTTCGTCCTGGCTTCCACTGTGCAGTACTTTTCAAAACGCTCGTACAGCTTGCGGTCGATCCTCAGATTGATGTATTTTCCGTCTTTTCTTGCCCGCGGCATCGCATTCCCCTTAAACATTCCCTCAATGACAACATTATAACTTTAACATCAACTTAAATCAACTTTTTTATACAAAAATCAACCGTTTTCAACTTGTTATAACGGACAGAAAAATGATGTTTGAACACATGGGAAAAAATGAATTATCTGCTATACTTGTGGCGGGGTGAAAATATGACACAGAAAAAAGAACTGATCCGCGATCTGACGAACGGCAGCGTTCCGAAGACGCTTCTGAATTTTGCAATGCCGCTGTTTCTGTCCGGACTTCTGCAGACGGTTTACAACATGGTCGACATGATCGTTGTCGGCAAATTCGTCGGCACCCAGGGACTTTCCGCGGTCGCGATCGGCGGCGAAGTACTGATGCTGATCACATTCGTGGCAATGGGTCTTTCCAATGCCGGACAGATCCTGATCTCCCGCTATGTCGGCGAGGGAAGAAGGGACAGGGTAGGCGAGATGGTCGGAACGCTGTTTACGTTTCTGATGTCGGCAGCCATCGTGATCATGATCATCTTCCTGCTCACATACAAAGGCATCATCGCCTGGCTCAATACGCCGGCTGATATTTTCGAATTTACAAGACAGTACTGCCTGACCTGCGTCTGCGGCGTTGTCTTCATCTATGGCTACAACCTTGTCTCGGCGATCCTCAGAGGCATGGGCGATTCGAAACATCCGTTCATGTTCATCGCCATCGCTTCCATCGTCAACGTCATTCTCGACCTGCTGTTCGTTGCGGTCATGAAGCTCGGTCCGTTCGGCGCTGCTCTTGCGACTGTCATCGGCCAGGCAGTCAGCTTCATCTTTGCGCTGAACCTGCTGTACAGAAACCGCGAACAGTTCTGCTTTGACTTCAAGCCGGAACATTTCCGCATTTACGGCACAGTGATCCGTCCGCTGCTCTCACTCGGCATTCCGATGATCATCCAGTCGGCTGCGATCACATTCTCCATGCTGTTTGTCAATTCCTATATCAATACCTACGGAACAACAGCGGTGGCTGTCACCGGCGTTGCCCGCAAGCTGGAAAGCATGATCTCGATCATCTCCCAGGCGATCTCATCTGCCGGCGGCGCGATGATCGCCCAGGCACTTGGCGCTGCCAAGACCGAACGTGTTCCAAAGGTCGTCTATCACGCGCTGTGGATCGTCGCGATCCCGGCCGGCATCTTCTCGCTGATCATGATCTTCCATCCGTCCTGGCTGTTCGGTCTGTTCTCAAGTGACGATGCGGTGCTGACAATGGCGCTGGAATATGTGCCTGTCGCCCTGGTGCAGTTCCTCGGCGCAACGCTGCGGCCGGCCAACTTCGCCCTGATCAACGGTTCCGGAAACTCGAAGCTGAACCTGGCAGTTGCACTGCTTGACGGTATCGTCTGCCGGATCGGTCTGGCGCTGCTTCTCGGCGTTGTATTCAGCTGGGGAATCAAAGGATTCTGGTACGGCAACGCATTGTCCGGTCTGGTCCCGTTCTTCATCGGAAGCGTCTATCTGTTCTCCGGTGCCTGGCGTTCCCGGGCATCCGCAAGAGCTTAATGCGGCACCTGCCGCATTTTTCTTTTTACCTTACGGGAATATTTGATTAAAATAGAAGTAGGCCGGAAACACCGGCTGGAAGGAGCGGTTATGTTTGAATTTATAAAGAAATGGTTCCGCAGAAAGAAGAAGGAAGAAGAGGTCGTCCCGGCTGAACCTGCACCGGTATCGGAGACGGAAGAGATCCCAGAAACAAGGTATACGCCGGAGTATCAGGAATTTGTCGGAAAGATCACCTCGGAAGCGGAAGAAGAGGGTGAAGAAGTGACAAAGACCGTTCCGGAAGAAACAGAAGAAGAGATCCCGGAAACCAGATATACGCCGGAATACCAGGAGTTCGTCGAAAACCTGACGGCAGATCCGGAAGAAGTGAAGAAGACTTCAGAAATACCGGCAGAAGAAGAGGAACCGGCAGAAGCACCGGATCCGTTTGCTGACCTTGCGGCAATGGAAGACGACGAAAACAACGCATAGGCAATATCACGCTGCATCATGCTTTCAGGGCGTCCGGTGATCCGGGCCCTTTTTTTGATCTGTTCAGAAAAAGCCTGGATTTTTTATGTTTATCAGGCATGAAATCATGTAAAATAATGAAGAACGGGGAGAACAGAAGTATGCCAAAAATTATTGAGGACGCGCATGCGCTGATTTTTGAAACAGCCAGGCGAGCCCTGAAAGAAGAGGGGAAGATCATCTCACTGCGGGGAATTGCAAAACAGTGCGGGATCTCACCCGGGACAGTCTACAACTACTATCGCGACAAAAGCAGTCTGATCGAAGACGTCATGGCCGATGACTGGAATCGGTGTCTGGAGGACATGAGCGGAATATGCCGGAATGCCGGATCGTTTCCGGAAGCGGCGGCTGCCGTATTTGTCAGGATCCGCGATATCACGAATCTCTACAGACAGCTGATCACAGCAGAAGACATGACGGAGACCTGGTTTAATGTATTCAGCAAGCGCCATTATCTGCTGATCGGATCCATTGCTCATCTGCTGGCGGAAACGGGGGAAAGACTCGGCCTTCCGGTCACACAGAAAGATGCTGAGATCGTTTCGGAAATGGTGGTCTGTTGCGCCCAGCAACCGGCCTACAGCGAGCAGGACATTACGGATTTTGCAATGAAGATGAATTTCTGAAAGGGAATTCATTTTTTTATTCTTTCCAGGTGAAAAAGAGTAAAATGAAAACAGAATAAGGAGGATCCATTATGGAGGAATTCACTACTCAGATCATTGATATCTGCACTTCTGCCGGCTCTAAGCTCATTCTTGCGCTGTTGATCTGGCTCATCGGCAAAGCAGTCGTCGCGAAACTGATGAAGATGCTTTCAAACGGCAGGGCACTGGCCAATATGGACCCAACCGCGAAAGGCCTCATCCTCAGCGCAGCCAGACTCGTACTGACCGCTGTACTGCTGCTTTCTGTCGTTTCTGTTCTCGGCGTACCGATGGCAAGCGTCGTTGCGCTTCTGGCAACGTTTGGCTTAGCGATCGGCATGGCAATGCAGGGGGCTCTCGGCAACCTCGCGGGCGGCATCATGCTGCTGATCTTCAGACCGTTCAAGAGCGGCGATATTATTAACGCAGCCGGCGGTGAAGGCGTTGTCGAAGAGATCACGATGTTCTACACAAAACTGAAAACACCTGACAACATTGTCATCACGATCCCCAACGGCTCCCTGATGGGCAGCAATGTCACAAACTATTCAGCCGGCGGAAAGAGACGTCTGGACGCTGTGTTCTCTGTCGCAAAGGATACTGACATCGACAGGGCGGAAGAGATCATCCGCAGCGTTCTGAAGGAAACAGAAGGCGTTCTTCCGGAGGAGGATCAGGTCGCAGCTGTTGCCGGCGGAACAAACGAAGCTCTCGAGCTCCTGGCAAGATGCTGGGTCATTCCGTCCGACTACGCGCCGGTCAAGGCACGCATTACGGAAGGCGTGACAAGAGCATTCGGCAAAGCCGGCTTCAAGGCACCTGCTGTCCGCATCATTTCAGAAAAATAACCGCAGCGGAGAAAACAGATGGAACTGAAAAAATGGACATACGAGGAATTTCCCGAGTATCAGAACGATGAGCTGAAAGTTCTGGACATGACCGGTGAAGAGACCGGCTCCGTGTACCTGAATGACGTAGAATACTGCGATGCGTGGGGTACGCCTCTGCATCTGCAGATCATGATCCCGCACAAGCGGAATTACGCCATGGAGAAGCGTCCCTGCTTTGTGTATGTGCAGGGCAGCGGCTGGAAGAAGCAGCGTGTGCACGCCGGCGTTCCGCTCATCGCGAGGATGGCTGACAGAGGCTATACAGCAGCTATCGTTGAATATCGTCATTCCGGTATTGCCCATTTCCCGGCTCCCATCGTAGATGCCCGCAACGCTGTCAGATTCCTGAGAAAGAACGCTGATCAGTTCTTCATTGATCCCGACAGGATGATTCTTGCCGGAAGCTCTTCCGGCGGTCATACGGCGGTGTACGGCGGCATGTGGCACAACGATGACACGGACGAAAACCTTTTCCCCGGTGTTTCCGCGGAAGTCAGCGGCATCATCAATTACTACGGATCCAGCAGCTTCATGTTTGACTACTGCAATCCTTCCACACCGAATCATCTGAAAGCGGACAGCCCGGAAGGACTGGAAGCAGGCGTGGATCTTTCCGAAAATGAGGAAATGAGAAGAAAGATGTCCGTGGAATGCAACATTGACGAATCGACTGTCATTCCGCCGGTGCTGATCTTCCACGGCACAAAGGACAGAACGGTCCATCCGGAATGCAGCGTGAGAATGTATGAGCAGCTGAAGAAAACAGGGCATGAAACAGATATGTATCTGTTAAAAGGAGCGGATCACGGCGGACCTGAATTCTGGGATGAAAAGGTGCTTGCGATCGCTGACGAATTCATGCAGAAATGCTTTAAGAAGTAAAAAAAGATACCAGCCTGGAAAAAACCAGTCTGGTATTTTTTCTTTTTACTTGCCGATGTATTTGTAGGCAGGACGGATGATGCGGTTGGAAAATTCGACTTCCTCCATTCTGTGCGCGCACCAGCCGGCGACACGCGCGATCGCGAAGATCGGCGTAAACAGCTCTTCGTCGATGCCGAGAATTTTGTAAACAAGACCGGAGAACAGGTCCATGTTTGCGCAGACATTTTTGCGCAGGCCTTTTTCCTCGTAGAAGACGCCCGGCGCTATGCGCTCGATCAGAACGAGAAGGGTATACAATTCGCCGTAACCTTTTTCGAAAGCGAGATCGCGGGAGTATTTTTTCAGGATCTGGGCACGGGGATCGCTGAGCGTATAGACTGCGTGTCCGACGCCGTAGATCAGACCGCTGCCGTCGCCTGCTTCTTTCCGCAGGATCCTGCGCAGGTAATCTCTGATCTCTTCTTCGTCATTCGGATTTTTCAGCTCCTTCATCATGCGGTCAGCCATCTGCATCGCCTTGATATTGGCGCCGCCGTGTTTGGGGCCTTTCAGAGCGCAGATCGCGGACGCGATCGCGCTGTATGTGTCAGTTCCGGTGGAAGAGAGCACGCGGTCCGTGAAGGTACTGTTGTTTCCTCCGCCGTGATCGGCATGGACCATCAGGCAGAGATCAAGAAGCTTGGCTTCCTCATGGGTGTATTTCTGATCCGGACGGTATGTCGCGAGGATATGCTCGGCAGTGGAAAGATGATCGACCGGATAATGGAAAAACAGCGACTGATGGCGGAAGGCGTGGCGCTGTGTCTGATACGCGTATACCATCATTGTCGGCAGCTGTGAGATCAGGTTGATCGACTGCTTCATGATATTCTCGAGGGAGTTGTCCTCGGCGTTTTCATCATAGCTGTACATGGCAAGAACGGAACGTGCCATCTTGTTCATGACATTCGGGGAAGGCGCGCTCATGATCATTGTTTCCGCGAATCCGTCAGGAAGCTCACGGTGTTCGTCGATCATGTTTGTGAAGCGCTCAAGCTGGTCTTCGTCCGGCATTGTGCCGAACAGCAGAAGCCAGACGACGCTTTCAAAAATGAAGCGGTCTTCAGTGACTGCCCGCTCAACAAGGTCCATCAGGTCAATGCCGCGGTAGATCAGACGTCCCTGGGCAGGAATGACCTTTCCGTCGATCGTGTCGTAGCCGACGACGTCGCAGATATTTGTCAGACCGGCAAGAACACCGGTTCCGTCGCTGTTTCTGAGTCCGCGCTTGACGCCAAGCTGTTCACTGACAGCGGGATCGATGAAGTTGTTCTCTCGGTAAGCATCACACAGTGTTTTCAGCTCACTGTCGCTCAGTTTCTGTATGTCAGGATAGATCATACGGGTACCTCCTTCATTTCTGTTTGAAGTTTATTGTATTTCTAAAATCGAATTCGTCAATAAAAAAGAAATAAAGTACGCTATAATATAACAATTAAAAAAGAGGGTAAATACTATGAAGCTGATCGAGACCCCGGTCGTGATCCGGGACGGAAAACCTGTTTCCTTTACGGGAGATCCTGCAGAGGGAAGAGAAAAGACACTGACTTATCAGATCCTGAATGCCCACAACGTCAGAGAGGACACGGATCGTTTTCATATCCGCTTTGATTCCCTGACATCACATGATATTACCTATGTCGGGATCATTCAGACCGCAAGAGCTTCCGGGATGGAAACATTCCCGATGCCCTACGTGCTGACAAACTGCCACAATACGCTGTGCGCGGTCGGCGGGACCATCAATGAGGATGATCATCAGTTCGCGCTTTCTGCCGCTAAAAAATACGGAGGCATCTTCGTGCCGCCGTGCTATGGCGTCATTCACAGCTACAACCGCGAGATGATGAGCGGCTGCGGAAGAATGATACTCGGCTCCGACTCGCATACCCGTTATGGCGCGCTCGGAACGATGGGCGTCGGCGAAGGCGGCGGCGAGCTTGCCAAGCAGCTGGTCGGCAGGACCTATGATCTGAAGAAACCGGAGACAGTGCTTGTCTGGCTGACGGGAAAGGTCAGAAAAGGTGTCGGTCCGCACGACGTCGCGCTGGCTCTTGTCGGAGCTGTCTACGCGTCCGGCTTTGTCAAAAACAGAAGCCTGGAATTTGCCGGCGAAGGCATCACTGCGCTGAGCCAGGATTTCCGCAACGGCATCGACGTCATGACGACGGAAACGACCTGCTGGTCCAGCATCTGGGAGACCGATGAAACGACCAGAGCATACTTTGAGCGGCACGGCCGTCCGGAAGCGTACGCGAAGCTTTCCGTTCAGGAAGGTGCTGTTTACGACCGGATGATCGAGATCGATCTCTCTGCTGTTGAATGCATGATCGCGCTGCCGATGCATCCCAGCTTCGCACTGCCGATCAGAGAACTGAAGAGTGATCCGTACCGTTATCTGAAAGAAGCGGAAGACAGGGCAAACCGTCAGCTGAGCGGAAACGCCGTGATGGATCTTGTCTCGAAGATCGATGCCGACGGAAACATTCATGCGGATCAGGGCATCATTGCCGGCTGTTCCGGCGGTGTCTATGAAAACATCTGCGCAACCGCGGACATTCTGAAGAACGGCGGCAGGAACGGCAGCTTCCGTCTGTCCGTCTATCCGGATTCCATGCCTGCTTACCGTGCGCTTTCCGCAAACGGCGTCCTGACGGAACTGATCAGCGACGGCGCTGTGTTCAGGGAAGCATTCTGCGGACCGTGCTTCGGTGCCGGAGAAACGCCTGCCAACGGCGAACTTTCGCTCCGCCACACCACCCGCAACTTCCCGAACCGGGAAGGATCCAAGCCGGGAGAAGGACAGATCGCCGCAGTTGCGCTGATGGACGCGCGTTCGATCGCCGCGACAGCGCTGAACGGCGGCATCCTGACAGCTGCGGATGAGATCAGCTATGAAGAAGTCATTCCGGAAGAAACATTCGACGCTTCCATCTACAGCAGAGCCGTTGTCAACGCGTACGGAAACGCTGACAGCGAAGCTGAACTGCGCTTTGGACCGAACATCAAGGACTGGCCGGAAATGCCTTCCCTGAGTGAAGATATCCTGATCCGCGTCGTCAGCCACATTGAAGATGACGTGACAACGACAGACGAACTGATTCCTTCCGGAGAAACATCCAGCTACCGTTCCAACCCGCTGCGGCTTGCGGAATTCACGCTGTCCCGCCGCGATCCCGGCTATGTCGACGCCGCGAAAGAAACAGCGAAGATCAGCCTCAGCGATCATGAGAGCATCCCTGCAGATCTGAAGAAAGTACTCACACTGCTGGCCGCAAGAGGGATCAGCGTCAGTGAAGACACCAACGTATGCAGCGCTGTCTATGCCCGCAGACCCGGCGACGGATCGGCGCGCGAGCAGGCAGCTTCGTGCCAGCGCGTGCTGGGCGGAGGCGCCAATTTCGCCAATGAATACGCGACCAAGCGCTACCGTTCCAACTGCATCAACTGGGGCATCCTGCCATTCCTCAGCGACGAGGAAGAAAAACTGCAGAAGGATACATGGGTATTCGTCCGCAATATCCGTGATTCACTGCTGAATGAAGCGGACATCGAAGCATACGCAGTTACGTCAGACAGCGTCCAGCCGCTTGCTGTATCACTTGGCAGTCTCGGCCGGGAGGAGAAAGACATTCTCGCCTCCGGCAGCCTGATCAACTATTATAAGAACCACTGAGCCGGAAGGAGGATCTGTCCATGGCAACCATCAAAGATATCGCGAGAAAATCGGGATACAGCATCGGGACCGTGTCCCGGGTCATCAACCATCATCCCGATGTGAGTGACAAAGCGAGAGCTCTGATTGAACAGATCATTGCGGAAGAAGGCTTCCAGCCGAACCAGAACGCGCAGCAGCTGAAATCATCTGTTTCACCCGCTGTGGCAGTCATCGTCAAGGGGACCCGCAACAGTTTTCTGAGCGATCTGCTTGTCAAAGTGGAAGAGCGTCTGATGAAAAGAGGCGAGGAAGTCAGCGTTGTCTTTATCGGCGAAGAAGAAAACGCCGTTCTGACAGCAGCCCGTCATGAACAGATCACACATCCCAAAGGCTTCATATTTCTCGGCGGCAGCCGCGAGAATTTCCTCAGTGATTTTTCCCGTATCCATACGCCGGCAGTCGTGATCAGCACCTGGATGGGTGACCTGAACATTCCCGGACTTTCCAGCTTTTCAACGGATGACAGCGCTGCCTCAGCGGCCGCTGTAAAGCTGCTTGTCGAAAAAGGCCGGAAGAATATCGGCTTCATCGGCGGACATATGAGCTTCGCGGAAGACGGCTCGATCATTTCGCCGCGTCTGAAAGGAGCGGCGGAAGAGCTGAAGAAGGCGGGACTTCCGTTTGACAGAAGAAGACAGTTTGTCGCATCCCACTTTACATTCAGTGACAGCTATGAAGCCGCGCTGAGACTGCTGGGCATCAATCCGGAGACAGACGGACTGTTTGCTCACAGCGACATCATGGCGCTCGGCGCCATGCGGGCAATTCACGATGCCGGCAGAAAGATCCCCGAAGACATCGCGGTCGTCGGCTATGATGGCATCCGCATCGGCGAATACAGCGTGCCGCGGCTGACATCGATCCTGCAGGATACCGACGCGATGACAGAAAAAGCAGTCTCTGATCTTCTGCAGAGGATCAGCGGAGAAAAAGAAACGGTTTCCCACGAGCTGATTCCGTTTAAAATCGTGGAAAGAGAAAGCACAGAGTAAAGAAAACGCAGAAATGCGTTTTTTCATTATGCCGGTATAACAAAAAAAGTTGAAAAATAACATAAAAAAAGTGGAAAAAGCCAAAAAAAGTGTTTAAAAAACTGAGAAATATGTTTAAATAGTTCTGATATGTTGTTTTTTTAGGAGGACAACCTTGTTATGAATAGAAGAGTACACATTACAGAGGTCGTACTGCGTGACGCAAACCAGTCACTGATCGCGACCCGCATGCCGAGATCCGACTTCGAAGACATTCTCGAAACGATGGATCAGGCCGGATATTATTCACTGGAAGTCTGGGGCGGCGCAACATTTGATTCCTGCCTCCGCTATCTGGATGAAGATCCGTGGGAAAGACTTCGCTTTATCCGTTCAAAGGTAAAGAACACGAAGCTTCAGATGCTGCTGAGAGGACAGAACATCCTCGGTTACAGACATTATTCCGATGACACTGTCCGCGCTTTTGTCCGCAAGTCTGTTGAGAACGGCATTGATATCATCCGTATTTTCGATGCTCTGAATGACCCGCACAACATGGCGACAGCGATCGACGAATGCCTGAAGGCAGGCGGTCATGCGCAGGGCACGATCTGCTATACGATCAGCCCGATCCATACATTTGAAAACTATGTGGCGCTCGGCAAGACACTTGAAAAGATGGGATGCAACTCCATCTGCATCAAGGATATGGCCGGCATCATGAGCCCGCAGATTTGCTATGACCTCGTCAAGGCACTGAAGAAAGATCTCCGCATCCCTGTCTATGTACATTCTCATACAACGACAGGCCTGGCGCAGATGACGCTGCTGAAGGCGATCGAAGCAGGCGCTGACGGCGTTGATACAGCGATCTCCATCTTCTCCGGCGGAACATCCCATCCGTCCACGGAATCTCTGGTCTATACGCTGAACGAGATGAATATCGATTCCGGCGTTGACCTCAAAGTATGCAAGAAGATCAACGATCACTTCAAGCCGGTCCAGGAAAGATTCCTCAAGGAAGGCGGACTGAACCCGTCCGTTCTGACAACGAAGATCGACGCTCTGAACTATCAGATCCCGGGCGGCATGCTTTCAAACCTGATCTCTCAGCTGACAGCTGTCGACAAGCTTGACAAGCTCGATGAAGTACTGGCAGAAACACCGAACGTCCGCAAGGACATGGGCTATCCGCCGCTTGTTACGCCGATGAGCCAGATGGTCGGTTCCCAGGCAGTCACGAATGTGCTGACAGGAGCCAGATACAAACTGATCTCCAAGGAAGTAAAGGCATACTGCCGCGGTGAATACGGCCATTCTCCGGCACCGATCAGCGAAGAGCTGATGAAGCTTGCCCTTGGCGATGAGAAGCCTTACGAAGGACGCTATGACGATATGATCGAACCGGAGATCCCGGGCGCGAAAGAATATCTCGGCGATCTTGCGGAGAGTGAGGAAGACGTACTGAGCTATGTCGCATTCCCGCAGCAGGCGGAAGCTTTCCTGAAGGAAAGAAAACTGAAGAAAGCCCTGAAAGTCAGCTACACGATCACGGAGGCAAAGTAACATGCCGGTCACGAATGCTCTGATGATCGCGGCTTCCGGCATCCTGATCGTTTTCCTGATGCTTGTTCTTCTGTGGACGATCATTGTCGGCATCAACAAGGTCGTCGTTTCCATCGAGAAACCGGAAGAGAAGCCTGCTGAGAAGACTGTCAAGGCAAGACCGGTCCCCGTTGAGGAGATCAAACCGGCACCGGCACCTGTACAGCCGGCTCCTGCACCGGCACCTGTACAGCCGGCTCCTGCACCGGCACCCGCGCCTGTACAGCCCGCTCCTGCGCCTGTCAGAGCTGCAGCACCGGCACCCGCTCCGGTGTATTCCATGCAGACAGCTGACAGCGGCATTTACGGCGGAAGCATCGCGGTGTTTGATGATATCGATGACAAGACGATTGCCTGCATCATGGCAATTATCAGTGATGAGACAAAGATTCCTCTGGATCAGCTGATCTTCAGATCGATCAGACTGGTACGGGAATGAGGAGAATGGAAAAATGAAATACGTGATTACTCTGAATGACAAGAAATATGAAGTTGAAGTAGAAAAAGGACAGGCGACGGCAGTCTATGCCGGAAAGGCCGAAGAATATTCGACAACGCCTGCACCTGCTGCGCCTGTGGCAGCACCTGCACCGGCAGCTGCGCCTGTACAGGCAGCTCCTGCTGCTGCACCGGGAGAGGGCGCACCGGTCAAAGCACCGATGCCGGGCACGATCCTGGATGTCCGCTGCACAGTCGGTCAGCAGGTCAAAAGGGGACAGGCACTGTTCGTTCTTGAAGCCATGAAGATGGAGAACGAAGTTGCTTCGCCGGCTGACGGTGTCGTAACTTCCATACTGGTCACAAAGGGAGCCTCCGTACAGACTGACGAGACGATCGCAACAGTAGCATAGGAGGCAGCCTGATGAACATTTTTGAAATCCTGGGCATGATCTTCGCGGAATCCGGATTTGCCGGACTGATCGAAGATCCCCGCTATCTGGTAATGATCATTATCGCGTGCCTGCTGCTTTATCTCGGCATTGCGAAAAAGTATGAACCGCTTCTGATGATCCCGATCGCCTGCGGCGTGCTGCTGGCAAACCTGCCCCGCTCAGGCATCACCGAGGGACTGATCCATTATCTTTCCCTGGGTATTGAATACGGGATCTATCCTTCCCTTGTATTCCTGGGAACCGGAGCCATGACGGACTTCGGACCGCTGATCGCCAATCCTTCATCGCTTCTGATGGGTGCCGGCGCGCAGTTCGGTATCTTCACGGCATTCCTGTTTGCGCTGCTGCTCGGCTTTGATCCGAAGGTCGCAGCCGCGATCGGCGTGATCGGCGGCGCGGACGGACCGACAGCGATCCTGACAGCGTCCAAGCTTGCGATGGATTATCTTCCCGCGATCGCGATCGCCGCATATTCCTACATGGCGCTGATCCCGATGATCCAGCCGCCTCTGATGCGCTTATGCACAACAAAGAAGGAACGTGAAACGGTCATGAAACAGGCCCGCAGCGTTTCCAAAAAGGAAAAGATCATTTTCCCGATCGCGGTAATGATCGTTGTGATCCTGCTGATCCCTGACACAGCTCCGCTCGTCGGCATGCTGATGATGGGCAATCTGCTGAAGGAAACAGGTCTGACAGACAGACTGAGTGATACGGCACAGAACTCCCTGACAAATACATGTGTTATTTTCCTGGGACTTTCTGTCGGCGCAAAAGCGGTTGCGACAACCTTCCTGACGCTTCGTACGATCGAGATCATCGTTCTCGGTCTGATCGCGTTCTGCTTCTCAACAGTCGGCGGTCTTCTGATCGGAAAGATCATGTACAGAGTGACAGGCGGAAAAGTCAATCCGCTGATCGGTTCTGCCGGTGTTTCCGCTGTACCGATGGCTGCCCGTGTCAGCCAGATCGAAGGCATCAAGGCCAATCCTTCCAACTACCTGCTGATGCATGCGATGGGACCGAATGTTGCCGGTGTCATCGGCTCGGCAGTCGCTGCCGGCTTCATGCTCAAGATTTTCGGAGCATAAGCATAAAACTGTACTATTTTTCTGAAATAGTAGTAAAATACCATTCGGTATATTGATAGCAGAGACTAACCCTGCCTGAAATATCGTATCTGGAAGAGAGGAAAAAACAGATGAAAGAACTGAATTTGAACCAGTATGGAATCAATGACGTGAAGGAAATCGTCTACAATCCTTCATACGAACTCCTGTTTGAAGAAGAAATGAAGCCTGAACTGACCGGTTATGAAAAAGGTCAGCTGACAGAACTTGACGCAGTCAACGTCATGACAGGCATCTATACAGGACGTTCTCCTAAGGACAAGTACATTGTCATGGATGAGAACTCCAAAGACACAGTCTGGTGGACAACCCCGGAATATCCGAATGACAACCATCCGCTGTCTGAGGAAAACTTTGCCATCCTGAAGAAAATTGCTCAGGACGAGCTCTCCGGAAAGAGACTGTTCGTTGTTGACGCATTCTGTGGCGCAAACAAAGAAACACGCATGGCTGTCCGCTTCATTATGGAAGTCGCATGGCAGGCACACTTTGTCAGAAACATGTTCATCAAGCCGACAGCTGAAGAAGAAAAGGAATTCACACCTGACTTCGTCGTCTACACAGCATCCCTGGCAAAGGTCGAGAATTATAAGGAAATGGGACTGAACTCCGAAACAGCAGTCGCATTCAACATCACAAGCCGTGAACAGGTCATCCTGAACACATGGTACGGCGGCGAAATGAAGAAGGGCATGTTCTCCATGATGAACTACTATCTGCCGCTCAAGGGCATCGCTGCGATGCACTGCTCCGCCAACACAGACATGGAAGGCAAGAACACAGCGATCTTCTTCGGTCTTTCCGGAACCGGCAAGACAACACTGTCTACAGACCCGAAGCGTCTGCTGATCGGTGACGACGAGCACGGCTGGGATGATGACGGCGTCTTCAACTTCGAAGGCGGCTGCTACGCAAAGGTCATCAACCTCGACAAGGATTCCGAACCGGATATCTACAACGCGATCAGAAGAGACGCGCTGCTGGAAAACGTTACTGTTGACGAAAACGGCAAGATCGACTTCGCTGACAAGAGCGTCACAGAAAACACCCGTGTTTCCTACCCGATCGACCATATCGAGAACATCGTTCAGAAGATCCGTCCGACATCTTCCGGCCCTGCAGCTGAGAATGTCATCTTCCTGTCCGCTGATGCATTCGGCGTTCTGCCGCCGGTCTCCATCCTGACACCGGAACAGACACAGTACTACTTCCTCTCCGGCTTTACCGCAAAGCTGGCTGGAACAGAGCGCGGCATCACAGAGCCGACACCGACATTCAGTGCATGCTTCGGACAGGCGTTCCTGGAACTCCATCCGACAAAGTATGGTGAGGAACTCGTCAGAAAGATGGAAATGAGCGGTGCGAAAGCATACCTGGTCAACACCGGCTGGAACGGAACAGGCAAGCGTATCTCCATCAAGGACACAAGAGGCATCATCGACGCGATCCTGAACGGCGATGTCAACAAGGCTGAAACAAAGAAGATCCCTTACTTCGACTTCGAAGTACCGACAGCTCTGCCGGGCGTTGACAGCGGCATCCTCGATCCGAGAGACACATACGCAAACGCTTCCGAGTGGGAAGAAAAGGCAAAGGATCTGGCAGGAAGATTCATCAAGAACTTCCACAAGTATGAGACAAACGAGAAGGGCAAGGCTCTTGTCGCTGCCGGACCGAAGCTTGACTGACTGAACTCCTGAGACAACCAGAAATGGTTGTCTTTTTCTATTGAACATTTGGCGTAAAAGATGTAAAATTACACCGTAGGAGAAAAACAGCCATGAAAAAAGCAAAATTAATTATGTTTATGATTTTAGGTGCAGCAGTGCTTGGAACGATTGTCTGGTTTGGCATGCGGAATCAGTTCGCGGAAAAACACAGCGGTCACGGATTTAAATATATGAACGGATTTTCCTCCACAAATTTCACCGGCTATCATGTGTATGACGGTGAAAAGCTTGCCGTGCTGGATCATGAGGCGTCTCTGATCATTGACAAAGAAGAGGACATGCCGGTGCTGGACGGTGCTGAGGCATGTTATCCGCTGTATGCCGCTGCCGCAAAAGCAGTCTATAAAAACATTGATCAGATCGAATTGGAATGGAAGAA
>JAILCN010000057.1 GCA_024680365.1 Solobacterium sp. | reverse complement strand
ACAACACCATAAAAACCCCATTCATCTCTCAATACAGTTGTTAACAGGTCATAATGGTTTGCGGTATGTGTTCCGTTAAGCAGATTATAGGAAGACATGATGCACTTAGGTGCTGACTGCTTGATGCAGATCTCAAAACCCTTCAGATAGATCTCCCTTAATGTTCTTTCAGAAAGGATGCTGTTGGAACCGAAGCGGTTATATTCCTGGTTGTTGCAGGCAAAATGTTTGATGGTCACAGCACACTTTTCATGTTTCTGTACACCTTTCACCATTGCAGCAGCCATTGTTCCTGAGACAACAGGGTCTTCGGAATAGTATTCAAAGTTGCGGCCGCATAACGGCGAACGCTGAATGTTCAAAGCCGGAGCCAGCCATACATTGACGCCATAGATCCACATCTCTTCACCCACGATATCACCGCAGATCTCAGCTACTTCCGTATTGAATGACTGAGAAAGTGCCGTACCGATCGGGATGGCAGTCGTGAACTGGTAATACTTCTGTGCGGATTCGCTGATCTTCCTGATCGTATCGATCTTTGCCTGCAAGACAGACTTCAGCGGTTCATCCAGAAACGGAATGATGTTTTCGGCTGAAGCAAATTCATTGCCGAATGCCCCGTTTTCATTCAGGATGTAGCTCGTCGCCAGTCTCAAACCGGCAGGTCCGTCTGCCAGTACCAGCTTGCCGAAACCTTTTTCATTGAAGAAATCGGCACTCTCGGCTGCCGCACCGGCTACCACGTTTCCGGCATTGCCGATGATGGAGGTGCCGCTGTTCGCATCATATCTGCCGATGCATGTCCGGATCAGTTCGTCATCCGTAAATGATGACAGATCGATTTTCCCTTTTTCAGGATAATGAACTCTGTTTCTGTCAAAATGACCGATCCCTGACAAAGATCCCGCATCGGCAGAAAGGATACAGAGACCGTTTTCTGAAACAGGATCAGCTGTCTCTTTTCTGTCTTCAAATCCGGTATGGATATCAAGACTGTTGGCCGAGGACACACATGTTTCATCATTCAGACGGATGATACAAGCTTTCTGATCATCGACGCTGATCAGATAGTCTCCCTTTTCCAGGACCCAGCTGTGTAAAGATTCATCATAAGATGCCATGTTTTCCAGAGGAAGTGTTAAAGCAACTTCTTCACTTTCACCCGGTTTCAGCATACCGGTCTTGGCATATGTTCCGAGCTCTCTTACAGGCTTGTCAAGCCTTCCCTGCGGGGCACTGTAATACAGAATGACAGCCTTCTTTCCTGCGTGATCTCCGGTATTGCTTATTCTGACATCGACTCTCAGAGCATGATCTGTCAGTTCCGCATTCATGATCTCGGTGTTGAATTCGCTGTAGCTTAAGCCATAGCCAAACGGGAATATCGGTTTTGCATCAGCAGTATCAAAATTGCGGTAACCGACATAGATGCCTTCTTTATAACAGGTATCATCCAGGTCATAATCTCTTGTGACGCTGTAGTCTTCCGCTTTTGCCCAGCTGGCTGTCAGTTTTCCGGAAGGATTCGCTTTACCGGATACGATGTCCGCCAGAACATCACCTGTCACGGTTCCCAGCTGTCCCAGCAGCAGGATATTGTCGACCTCATCCTTAATCGGTGAAATATCTACCGGTCCACCGACATTCAGGACAAGCATGAATTTTTCATATTTCTGTGCGCAGCACAAGATGTCCCTTGTTTCAATATCTGTCAGAAGGAAGTCGCCTTTCTTCATCTGCCGGTCGGAACCTTCGCCGCTGTTGCGGGCAAGAACATAAATGCAGACATCAGCTTCCGCATCGATCGGCAGGTCATATTCCGGTTCATCCGGTGTTTTTCCCAGAGCAGCCGCAAAGACAGACTTCTTATCTCTTACTGCCTCTTCTCTGATCTTCTGGTAGAAGCGGACGGCAGCTCCTGCCTTGCATGCGGAATAGGCATCCAGCCATTCCTTGGATGTGATCTCATAGCCTGCTTTTTCCAGGCCTTCTTCGACCGTGACGAAATGGCGTACATTGACATCACCGGATCCCGTTCCGCCCTTGATCGTCTCTCTGGCACCGTTGCCGTATAAGGCGACCTTGCATGGTCCGTTTAAAGGAAAGTCACCATTTTTCTTTAAAAGGACTGTACATTCAGGTGCGATCTTTCTTAATGTTTCATTATGTCTGATCTCAAATTCTCTGATCGATTCATCTGTAAATCGCTGCATGTCATTCTCCTCTATAATTCGTTGATCATTCCGTGAAGCACTGCATCGATCTCCTTTACTGTCTTCGGAGACATCTGCAGCATCTCCATGATCTCGCTGACCGTGTTTTTGTTTAAGACAGCATACAATCCTTCCAGCTGATAGCCTCTGGCCCTGGCGATCATCTCCATGCCCTCATACATCGGTTTCAGCAGATCCTGAACTTCTTTATTCTGCTTACGGATATGGCCTAAAGAACAGGCAATGCTCAAGACCGGTGCATGGTCCGCATTTAAGGAAACCCTCTGTTCCGGTTCCTCAAAGCCGCGGTAAGTCAGCTTACCAAGAACTTCTTTCAGCCAGCCGGCACTGTCCCTCGTCCAATTCGGTACCCTTTCCGATACGCCATTGGTCACGATCCAGTCTTCTCCTGTTGAAAATCCATGTCCGCCGAACGAATAGATATGGCTTTCAAACGGAATATCATGTTCCGCCAATGCCAGTTCCATTTTCAAAGTGTTGGTGATGTCCACCGTCTTGTCATCTCGGCAGGCGACCAGGAAACACGGGCAGGTCTCATTGCTGACGTTCTGATATGGATAAGGCATATTCGGTTGACACATGTCAACAATGTCTTTTAAAACGGCAGGATAGACCAGCACAGCTGCTGCCGGTCTGTTCTTTGCCTGCGTCGCTGCCACTGCCGCCAGATGACCGCCTGCGGAAAAGCCAGAAACGACGATCTTATCCGTATCGATGTGCCATTCTTCGCTTCTGCTTTGGATCAGCTCCATCGCCTCTTCATAATCTTCCAAAGGCATCGGCCATCTTCCTTTTCTGTTGGTCGTGTATCTTAGAATAAATGCCTGATAGCCCGCCTGCAGATAAGCCATGGCGACCGGGTCCGCTTCCCTGTCGGAACACATGGCATAGCCGCCTCCCGGCAGCACCAGCATTGCCGGACGTTTCGCAAAGCCGAATTCTCCGTTAACATCCTGGATGTAAGCTGTCAATGTAACATCTCTTTCTTCATTTATAACGATTATTTCACTCTTCATTTTGTCTTCCTTTAAACCGATCCCGGATTCTCAGCAAATCTGTATTCAGTTCCTTTGATCTGCCATTTGAAACAATTCTCTAGCCTTTTCGACCTTATACTTATAGCAGTCTTCTCTGAGTCTGTTCTGCAGCGGCATCTCTTCCGCTTTATCTGTACCGAAACCATGGTAGCCTTCCTCATATTTTTTCAGTCCGATCAGCTTTCCATGTTCCTTCAGCAGTTTCGCATAGTGTTCTCCCTGCGGATGCAGAGGATCTCTTCCGCAAACGATGACGACAGCCGGAGAGAGTTTTTCCAGTGTTTCTTCACTGATCGCCGCAGCCGGTGAAAGCTCTTCGCTGTCCAAAGGGATCTGCGGCGGATACAGTTCAAACATCATGTCATAGAGACCGTTCCCTTCCGGAAAATCGATAGGAATGCTCCCGATGAAATCCAGGAACGGAACTTCCATGATCTGCCCGGCGATCTCTATCCCTTGCTTTGCCAGCATAATCGCTGCACCGGCAGTAAGATGACCGCCGGCGCTTCCCCCGGAAATGACGATCTTGTTTTCGTCGATCC
>JAILCN010000048.1 GCA_024680365.1 Solobacterium sp. | reverse complement strand
GGTTTGAAAGTGCGCGTACCGGCGGACAGGTTGTTGTGCTGTATATACACGATTTCCATGCCGCTTTCCGCTGCCCATTCGATGGCAGCATTCAGTCTGTCAATGATGTCCCGGTAGTGTTTTGTAATATCGTTCTGGATATCGATCACGACAAGTGCTTTTCTATTCATTTTTTTCTCCATTTCCTGTTCAGCCATTCTTCCCTTGAGATTGCTGACACATGAGTCGTTCCGTTTGTTTCATCCGGATATTCGCATACAAAATGCATGCCGATGGATTCTGCTGTTTTTATGGAAGGTACATTTGTGTATTTGCAGAAGGAATACAGGACTGGATGATCTGTGTTTCGGAATGCCCAGTCGCGGACGGCCTCTGCGGCTTCACTGGCATAGCCCTGTTTCTGGCAGTCGCGGCGGATATGATAGCCGATTTCCGGCAGTGTTTTTCCATTGATATTCTGCAGTGTCAGCCCGCAGTCGCCGATCATCTCACCGGATCGCTTCAGACAGACAGCCCACAGCCCGAAGCCGTCCTTCCGATAGCGGTTTATGTTCCGTTCGATCCAGGCTTTCACGTGCTGTTCATCGAAGGTGTAAGGATAATGCCGCATGTTTTCAGGGGCGCCGAGCACCAGAAAAAGCGCCTGAAAATCATCCGGATTCATTTCCCGAAGTAGCAGTCTGTTTGTCTCCATCATCATTACGCATCAACCGCCTTTTCACCAAACATCAGACTGATCATCTTTCCGCCAGCATATATCTCTTTGTCAATCTCCGCTTTATTGTCTCTCATACGCCATATGTCATGATAAAGTGCCGGCTGAATGCTTCGATCTTTCTGATCGCATCCTCTGTTTTTTCAGGCTCCCGGTCGCACAGGTGGATCAGTGCTGAGATCGGCGCGGTATAGGCAAAGGCCAGCATCGCGGGATCGTCCTTGCGGAGCAGCCCTTTATCCATCATACCTGTGAAGATCCGGGTGAACATGTCCGTGAGACCGGTAAGGAAATGCTTTGTGGCAAGTTCCCGGGCACGCTCATCCCTGAATTGCTCGATCGTGAGCAGCTTTCTTGTCTTGATGACATTCTCGTCATGGATCGTAAAATCCACCATCTGCATTGTCATAGCCGTGAGGCCTTCCAATGAATCCGGAACAGGAGGAAGATGCTCCGGAGAACCAAAACGCTCATCATAATAAGCGACCATCTGATCCAGAAGGGAGTCCCAGATCTCTTCCTTGCTCGTAAAATGTTTATATAACCCCGACTTGACCAGCCCAAGAGATGCAGTCAGTTCACGGATGTTCGTACCGGCGTAACCGTTCTGTGAAAACATGTCCAATGCAGCTGCCAGAATTCTATCTTTTGTATCCTTTGCCATGATTATACCTCTTTCAAAGCATAGGTGACCGATAGGTCACTTGTCAAGTTCGTAATGCTGCGGTTTTGTGGATCTGTCTTTTTTGTCAAAATCTGAAGACGATTTATGTTAAATAAAAGCAGCGGAAAACTCCAGAGCATCCATATCTGCTATGATCTGATCGTGTTTATTCCGCTGAGTGAATTGATGAAACAGAAAATGGCATGACCCGAAGATCATGCCATAAAACTGTTTTGTGAGGGCATCCCGTTTCCAGGTGCCTTGTTTTTATTTTGTACCGTACCAGCCGATGCCTTCGTCTTTCCAGCCGTAGACATTGACCAGAGCGTCATGTTCTTTCTTGTTTGCGGTGTAGTTGTGGTTGCGGATCGCTGCGCCTGGGTTGTACTCCCTGTAGACAGGCACAGATTCATTGTCATCTGAGAACCATCTGACATCTTCGCCGATCCATCCGGCTTCGACCAGGGCATCATATTCTTTCTTGTTCATGGTGTAATGATGGTCACCGCCGTTGTTCGGATTGTACAGTCTGTAGACCGGTGTATCGCTGGTGATCGGTGCGTACCATCCAACACCTTCATCCTGCCATCCCATGCTTACCAGAGCATCTTTTTCTTTCTCATTTCCGGTGTAGAAGTGTTCCCAGCTGTTCGGGTTGTACAGACGGTACATGATGATCGATCCGGCTGGCGGAGCAGGGGTGGGAGTGGGCGCAGGCGTGGGCTTTGGCGTCGGTGTCGGAGTGGGTTTTCCGGCAGCTTTGGCGAAGATCAGATCTTCGATCGCCTTCAGTTCGGGAGCGGCGCTTGCTTCTTCCAGCATGTTGATGCCGCGTCGTTCCATTTCAGTCTTCATCCGTTCTGTATAGGTCTGCCAGCCGTATCTTCCGGATTTGTCAATTTCCGCGAGATACTGTTTGAACATATCGATCCATTTCCGGAAGCGCGTCGTGATCAGGTAATATGCCTTGATCCATTCCTTGTTTTCCATATGGATCTTGTACTGTTCCGGCGCGTTTTTCTTCTCATAGTTCAGCAGGCCGAGTGTCCAGTAGCGGAATTCCTCGTATGCCTGATAGTCGTTGATACAGCCGTTGTAGAAATCATCATAGGAATTGTTTTCTTTGTAATACGGATACAGGGCAAGCTGGTTGTGGAAGCCCCAGTGATACGCCGCGTATTCGTTGATCAGACCATATATGCCGTTTTGATTGGCAGACGGTGAAGCATTTTCGGCGACATACGTATCATATCGGAATGTCTGCATTTCAGCAGGCAGACTTTTTGTGAAGTTTTCTGTCTTATATGCTTTGCCGTCCGCAAATTCGTAGTTGATGATGATATCTCCGTTTTCTTTTCCGCAATAAATGGTCTCAGCCCGCCACAGATTGTTTTTATTCCATGTATAGCCATGAAATTCCTCATGTACTGCGGTATCAAGAGCCCCGGCAAGAGTGCGGGCACCCATGAGCCAGAAGGAGAGATCTGAATGGCCGTTATCGATCTGTGTCTTGATGATGTAATATCCTTCCGGATCATACGCCTGGAGTAATGCGATCGCGTTTTCTTCAGTGACCGGTGCGTCAAATGCCGGTGCTGCCGCTGCAGTCTGTGCGGTCGTCATTGCGAAGACAGCCGCTGCACACAGTGCGGAACGCAGCATCTTTCTGTATTCTTTCATTATTCTTTACCTGCGCTTTCTTCATCTTCATTCTAAAACCAGAGCCAAAGTGAAACAAGCATGCATGAAAAAAGAAAGTCCGTTTTGGACTTTCTGAGCTTTGTGATGTGTATGTTATTTTATGCCGTACCAGCCGATACCTTCATCCTTCCAGCCATAAGTTTTCACTAAAGCATCGTGTTCTTTCCTGTTGGCTGTATAGTTGTGGTTTCTGATCGGTGTACCGGGATTGTATTCTCTGTATACAGGCACACTTTCTTTGTCATCAGAATACCAGCGGACATCTTCTCCGATCCATCCTGTTTTGACGAGTGCGTCATACTCTTTCTTGTTTTTTGTGTAATGATGGTCACCGCCGTTGTTCGGATTATACAGTCTGTAAACAGGCGTATCGGATTTTCCGGGTGCTGTCCAGCCGATTCCTTCATACTGCCAGCCCGCCTTCACCAGAGCGTCTTTTTCTTTCACGTTTCCGGTGTAGAAGTGTTCA
>JAILCN010000040.1 GCA_024680365.1 Solobacterium sp. | reverse complement strand
TGTGCGTCATCTGGGCGCTGATACGTCAGGATCTGCACGGTCTCGCTGCCGAAGAGATTCAGCTCATTCAGTTCTGTGTCATACCACCAGTACACATCTTTCCCGTACAGGCCATAGGGATCGCCCGGATGCATGTATTTTATCAGGCGTTCCGGAAGGGGCGGTCTCCCCTCAGGAAACATCTTCCTGTATTCTGTTTCGATCAGCGCATCATCGCTGCGGGTCTGCTGAAAGAACGCTTCCGCATCACTCTGCTTTTCTGTATCCAGAAGCGTGAACTGTTCTTTCCCTGCGCTGTCCAGCAGGAAGACCTGGCATGCATTTTCTTTCAAAGCCAGACACAGACTGTCCACAGCATGAGAACAGAGAACCTCACGGTATCCGTTCAAAGGCCATGTTTTTACAATTGTCATTTCCTGTTCTCTGTATGGTATCCAATCCGGCCGCATCATACGTCTATTATAAACTGCGCAGTAAAAAAGAGAACCTCACAGGTTCTCTCCGTTGCACGCAATTGTTTCTTTCATCCACTCGTAGCTGTCTTTTTTGATGCGTTTCGCGGTGCCTTTCATCTGATTGTCGAGATCTACATAGATGAATCCGTAACGCTTCTCCATTTCACAGGAGGAACAGCTGACGATATCAATGGGTCCCCAGGCATACCAGCCTCTGACATCAACGCCGTCATAGATCGCTTCTTTGATCTGTTTCAGATGTTCACGGTAGAAATCAACTCTGTAGGAATCATGGATCTTTCCGTCTTCATCAACTTTGTCATAGAAGCCCATGCCGTTCTCGGTCACCATCACCGGCAGCTGGTATCTGTCCCAGTACTGGTTCAGAGCGACTCGGAGTCCGACAGGATCAAGTCCCCAGCCCCAGGCATTGGCGCCTTTGATGAATTTGTTCGGGATGATCTCTCCTTCTTCATTGATGTTGCGGATGTAGTAATAGCTGAAGGAAATGAAATCAACGGTGTTTTTCAGGTCTTCCTCATCCTGTTCCGTGATGTCCATATGAATGTTGTTTTCTTCATAGAAGCGCCACATGTAGGAAGGGATCTCTCCCCTTGCGGACATGTCGGTGAAGTAATACTGCTTGTGATCGTTCCGGATCGCTTCCATGACATTCTCAGAGCTTCCCTTCTCCGGATGGGCATTGTTGTGATACAGCATGCATCCGAAAATGAAGTCCGGATCGATCTCTCTGCCGATCTTCATGGCTCTTGCGCAGGCAACCAGTTCATTGTGCAGCGCCTGGTATTTGGCTTCTGTCAGGTTCTCCGCCTTGTCTTCCGGAATGCCCAGGTGATTGAACGATTCATGTTCATACAGATTGATCTGGTTGACGGTGATCCAGTATTTCACCTTTCCCTTGTATCTGCGGAAGATCGTCTCGCAGTACTTCACGAACATGTCGATCGTTTTACGGCTGTACCATCCGCCGTATTCCAGCGCGATATGCAGCGGCATCTCATAGTGCGAGATCGTGACAAGCGGTTCAATGTTGTATTTCAGCAGCTCATCAAACAGTCTGTCATAGAATGCCAGACCTGCTTCATTGGGTTCCGCGTCATCCCCGTTGGGATAGATCCTCGCCCAGTTGATGGACGTACGGAATGACTTGAAGCCGATGCCTGCCAGCAGTCTGATATCTTCCGGATAGGTATGATAGAAATCAATGCCATAGCGTTTCGGGAACATCTTTTCCTGATCTTCCAGCAGCTCGGCAATATAGTCTGTGGTCAGTTCCCTGTTGGAACGCTGTTCGGGAGGCAGATATCCTTTGTATTCATTGATGTCGGCAATGCAGAGTCCTTTTCCGTCTTCCTGCCAGGCGCCTTCCAGCTGGTTGGCCGCAACCGCTCCGCCCCACAGGAAATCCTTCGGGAATTCCCTTTTCGTATGTTTCATGATCTGTACTCTCTCTTTCCTGCTTTCATCATATCGGAATCTTCATGGCTTGACTACCGCGGAATCTGATACAATATGCAGGAACAAAAAGAGGTAAGCAAAATGAACTGTATTCAGAAACTGCCGGAGGGATATGAAGTGATCCGCTCCGTTGATCTGCAGAAAGATAAAAAAGCGATGCTGACGGTCAACGGCATCGCGCTTGTGCTGACACTGGTATTGTTTGTGATCATGAACAGCATATATTCATTGCCGAAATGGATCGTCTCGTCACTGGAGGACGGAACCTTCTTCTTCCAGCTCATCGCGCTGGCAATCGCAGCGATCGCCTACGTGATCCTGCATGAGATCACTCACGGCATCACGATGAAAAGCTTCGGCGGAAAGGAAGTCCGCTATGGCTTCACCGGCATGTATGCCTATGCCGGAAGTCAGAACGACTGGTTCAGCCGCAATGCCTACATCTGCATCGCGCTGGCACCGCTCGTCGTCTGGGGGATCATCTTCTTTGTTCTTCCCTTCCTGTTTCCGAAGTATACCTGGATCTTCTGGTTCCTGCAGATCTTCAATGTATCCGGTGCCGCAGGCGACATGTACGTCACCTGGCTGAGCACAAAAATGCCGGCATCTGTCTATGTGAGAGACACCGGCGTTGACATGGCATTCTTTGACAAAAAGAACAGCTGATCAGCTGTTCTTTCTGTATTTGTTGAGGATCCTTTCGTAGGCAAAAGGAAGACAGATGCAGGCCGGGATCATTGCGATCATGAGGAAATATCCCCGCCATCCGACAGCCACAAAGAGAGCTGTCAGCCAGAACAGCAGTGAGAATACGATCCACATGATGCCGTTGGCTCTGTTGTAGGCTCTGACATCGGTAATGTTCTCCTTTGAAACAGGCGTGCCGCTGTAGAACCACATCGGCTCTTTCCGCTTCAATGCGTAGATGCCGAGCCCGGTAAACAGGATGCCGCACATTGACATGATCATGAACAGTACCCAGTTCATTGCCTTCTCCTTTCCCGGCTGGATTATTTCAGTCCGTACCAGCCGATGCCTTCATCGTTCCAGCCAAGCAGCGTGGTCAGAGCGATGTGTTCTTTCCTGTTGGTCGTGTAGTTGTGGTTGCACTTCTCCATGTTCGGATTGTATTCACGATAGAGAGGAACCTCCGCCGCGTCATCGCTGTACCAGCCGATGCCTTCATATTTCCAGCCGATGGATACCAGGAAGTCTTTTTCTTTTGCTTTCATGGAATAGTGATGATCGCCGGAGCCTTCATTGTACAGACGGTAGACCGGCTGGTTCGAGATGCTCGGCGCTGTCCAGCCGATGCCTTCGTACTTCCATCCGAAGGAAACAAGAGCGTCTTTTTCTTTTTCTTTCGCGGTATAGAAATGCTCACCGGACGTCTGGTTGTACAGACGGTACATGGTGACCTTCTTCACGTCCTTAGCGTCGATGACCTTGAATGTCACCTTGATGCCCGGCAGGATCTCTGCGACAGCTTTGCCGGTCTTGATCGGAACCGCGGTGAAGGACTGGGACGCTGCGGAAAGCATATCGTCTCCCATGTAGACGAACAGACCGGTATTTTCAATGACTTTGCTGAAATCGACGCCGATCTGATCACTACCGCCCAGGCACACATACGGTGCGAAATCTGCCTCAGCGTAGAAAGAATACATGTCA
>JAILCN010000018.1 GCA_024680365.1 Solobacterium sp. | reverse complement strand
TTCCGGTGAACCGAATGAATTCCGGATGAAACGGAAGAAGAAGTCGATGACATATCCGAGAATACCGCCATTCAGTATGGTGCCGATATTGATAGCTTCTTCCCCAGATCAGCGAAAAGATCAGACAGATGCAGTTGACAGCCAGCGTAACGGTCCCGAGAGAAATTCCCGTAATTTCCGAGATGCGGATATTCAGTGCTGTAAAGGCGTCATTTCCGCAGTTGGACTGCTTGAAGAGGGCACAGCCGAGTCCGATGATGAGCACACCGGCAAAGCACCAGAAGATGCGTCTGTTTTTCTGATTCATAGTTCTGTTTCCTTTTTCTGGTTTAAGTATATATGGTTTACGGAAAAATGCCCTGGAAAAAGACCGAATTGCTTAAACTCCTGCGCAGGAAATCAGAAACAGGAAATATCTGCTTCGAATGGAAACTGATTTGTAATACAATTGCCTCATGACTGATCTGAAATACCATCTTGCTCTGATCGCGGCAGTCTGTATCTGGGGTTCTTCCTATATCGCATCCAAGATCGCGCTTGCGGCATTTTCACCTCTGCTGCTGTGCCTGATCCGTTTTGTGCTGTCATCTTTATGCATGTTTCTGATCAGACTGAAACGGAAAAGATACATTCCTTCCCGGAATGATCTGAAATATATGACACTCTCTGCAGCTTCGGGGATTGCTGTGTATTACGCGCTGGAAAACATCGCTGTGAACATGACAAGCGCGTCCGACGCAAGTCTGATCTCCGCTGTCTATCCGGTGATCACGATCCTGATCGGGATCCTGTTTTTTCATCTCAGAACGAATCGGAATGAAGTGCTCGGGATCCTGCTTGGCGTCTTCGGTGTGATTCTTCTGACCGTGACCGGAAATGACGGGACAGGCTCCGTTCCCGGCAATGCCATGATCGCCTTCAACGGCTGTCTCTGGGCATGTTACAACTATATGACCCAGAGAATATCTGATGAGCCTGATGATTTTACCGTTACCTATTATCAGACGCTGATCGGCACGGTCCTGTTTATTCCGGCACTTGCATTTGAAAGGAATATGCACTGGTCTTTATCACCAGGGTCCATTGCGGCAGTACTGTACCTTTCCCTTGTCTGTTCCCTGGCTGCTCTGTTTCTGTATAACTACGGACTGCGGAAAGTCAGCGCCGCCAGAGCTGCGTCTCTGATGAATCTGATGCCGGTGGCAGGGGTGGTCCTTTCTGTACTGGTCCTGCATGAGACCGTCACTGTAAAGCATCTGATCGGAGGAGCAGTCATCATTGCCGGGGTTCTTCTTTCTGCGCGCAGACCGGAAAGTACAGACAGGCATCCGAAAAATGAGTCAGTACGTTCATAGAATCAGGCCATGCGGAGACAGTAAGCCTTTTGTACTGTCAGAAGATGAACATACACATTATCTGAAGAGATCAGACCAGGAAGACATGAACCTGATATGTCTTCTTTTGTTTTATAATAAAAGCACAGACATATTGTGATCCGGGCACGGCGGATCATATTCCGTACTTCATCAGTCATGCATTCGTGCATGAAGACAGAAATAACATAATGTTTCGGAGGTTAATTTTTATGTTTGTTTTTTGGGGCGACGGATCGCAGGAAGCGATGGACTTCGTCAACAGCATCATCGTCAGAAGCACTGAGAATTTCAACTGGACTTTCATCTTCATTCTTGCTGTTGTGTTTTATGTTTACTGGACAGAGATCAGCAGGAAAAACTATGACGCGATCTATGCCGGCCTGGCCCTTTACGGTGTTCACTGGCTGTATGAGATTGCCAATGCCGTGATCGGTCATTTTGCGGGATATCCGCTCTGGTCTGTTTCAAATGCATCCACAACATTTATTCTGCTGATCGGTGTCTGCTGGGAGCTTTCCATGATGTTTTCGCTGGCTGGCATCATATCATTCAAAATGCTGCCGGCTGACAGAACAAAACGGTATTTCTCCGCAAACGGCAGACGCGGGATCGACTGCAGACTGGCAGGCGCGCTCAGCATGGCGCTTCTGTTTGCACTTGTAGAATCATTCCTTGCCGGCACCAGCAATCATTCCTTCATCTGGGTATACAAATGGTGGGGCGTGCTTCCTGTGTTCGTAACGACCTATATTCCATTCTTTCTGGCTGCGAACTATGTTCCTGATCTGCCGCCGCAGAAGAGAAAAATGTTCCTGATCACAGAATGGGCACTCACTGCGGTGCTTCTGGCAGTTCTGATCCCAATGGGGATCATCTGAACGATCAGAGTTCATTTGGAGTTAAACAGCCCTTAATCATGTATTCAGGAAAGAAATGGATAATCACTTCAGGAGTTGTCTGATGAAGAAAATACTGACAGCAGTTCTGCTGGCCATGTGCACCGGATGTACACGTGCGGACAGCCAGTATTATGCAATCGATCACTTCTATTTTCAGGAAGAAGGTGATGCATTCCGGGAGGCATTCGCAGAAGCATCCATACAGCTTTACGACTGGTATCGGAGCATCGAAGGAAATGACGGTGTATATATTCTGCACTCAGAACATTACACGGATGATCTGCTGGATCTCTGGAGAGACAGTCAGATC
>JAILCN010000015.1 GCA_024680365.1 Solobacterium sp. | reverse complement strand
AAAGGAGAAGCGGATCAAAACAAGTTACCGGTCCAGATCAGTGATCTTTGATGTGTACAGAAAAGATGATACGCATCTGTTCGATATCGAGATGCAGATAGAAGACAATATGTATCTGATGGACCGGGCAGTGTATTACGGTTCATCCATGATCGTTGATTCCCATGAAGCAGGTTCAGGATATGAACTGAAGCACAAGAGCTATGTGATCTTCATCTGTGCCTTTGACGCAACACATACCGGAAAACGGTTGGAACATCTGATCCTGCAGAATGACGGCAGAACCGTATCATCAGATAAGATGCATGTGATCTTTGTGAACTGTCCGGTAGAAGGAGAGGACAATGAGCAGCTGAGACCGTTCGCGCAGTATGTGATGAACGGAAAAGCAGATGAAGATGATCCTTTTGTACAGGAAGTGAATACTGCGGTAGAATTGAAGAGAGGAAACCGGAAAGAGCAGGAACTGTATATGGAATGGCAGTATGAGCTGGACAAGGCAAAAGCAGAAGGAAAAGCAGAAGGGATCAGGATCGGAGAAGAAAAAGGAAAAGCAGAAGGTCTTGAAGAAGGCAGACTGAATGCTTTGCTTTCCCTGTACAAAAAAGGTCGTCTTGATCTGAATGATGTTTTGGAAGAGACGGGATTCACAGAAGAAGAACTGAAAAAAGCATTGAAAGAAGATCTGTAATCAGATGTCCATGAGAGAAGGTGTAAAGAACGCTTTCTCTTTTTGTTTGCAATTATATATTTAATAGTGTAAAATTACACTGAAGGTGATAGCATGAACCGTGATGAATTTATCAGCCGCATGACAAAAGATGAAAAACTGGTCCGGACAGAATATGGCTTCAGCCAGGATCAGATGACTGTGATCCTCGGTGTTTCGAAAAAGACGCTTGTGGAAACAGAGAAGGGCAGAAGACAGCTCAGCTGGCCTGAGTGCGTGACGCTGGCAACGGTGTTTTCACAGAGCACTGTTCTGCAGAATGAATTCGGCGGTGAGCTGTCAGACATGATCCGGGCGATCGCGTTTCAGGATACAGAGGTCGCTTATCCGCCAACGATGGGCGGCAAGGTCTGGTGGCGTGTCATTGAGGAAGAAAACGGGTACCGCATCCAGCAGAACGTGCTGTCCATGCATTACCGGCTGCTGGATCCCCACGACGGCAGGATGATGTCTTCGTTTGATCTTGAAGAAGTACGTGAATATCTGAAGAGTCTCAAAAAATAGAAAAGAAGTGTGCTGTGACAAAGATGTTTTTGTCATGCCTGAAAGGAGAAAATGATGAGAAAAGAAATACGTTTGTATAACATTCTGTTTCCCCTGTGGATGCTGATCTGGATCCCGTCCTGGCTCTGGCTGTTCCTGATCCCGGGCAATTATGCCGTCGATACGCTGGTGACCTCTCTTGCCATGAAACATGAAGGTGTGGCTGAATACAAAAAGAAAGCCTTTCAGCATTCCTGGAAGATCTGCATTGCCGGCTTCCTGTCTGATTTTGTCGGGGCGGGACTGCTGCTGGCCATCTGCCTGGCAGATGACGGCGCAAGACCTGCATTCTTCCGGGAGCTGGTGCGCGGCATTACCTGGTCTCCGTTTTCCTTTTTCCCGTCGTTTCTGGTGACCGTCCTGGCGATCCTGATCAGTGCTTTGTGTATTTACTTTCTGGACAGATGGATCCTGTCAATGGACAGCACACTGACAAAGGAACAGGTGAAGCGGACAGCGTTCTGGCTGGCGGTCTTTACAGCGCCGTATCTGTTCCTGTTTCCTTCCGCGCTGCTTTACAGATGATGTATCTCGTTCTGATCGCAGGCATGTTCCTGCTCTGGAAACTGATGCGCAGAAGAGCTGCGGTGTTCTGCCTGTTTGCGTGCATCTGTGTTTCCCTTCTCTGTGCCGGAAGAAAAACAAAAAAGGGCAGACGGATCACGGTATAATGGATTTGGGAGAAGCCTATGGATGAAAGACTGAAACAGCAGCTGGCGTTCGCGCTGGAAATCGACAAGGAAAAGAACATCTTCCGGCAGACGCATCTGTCCGGACACGGAAGAAATGAAAATGACGCGGAACATGCCTGGCATATGGCAGTGATGGCATATCTGCTGCGAGAATACGCCAATGAGGAAGTGGATATTGCCAGAGTGCTGATCATGTGTCTGATCCATGACATTGTGGAGATCGACGCCGGGGATACCTATGCCTATGACGCGGAGAATCTGAAGACACAGAAGGAGCGGGAAGACAAGGCGAAAGAGCGGATCTTTTCCCTTCTGCCGGAAGATCAGAAGAAAGAATTCACAGCACTGTTCGATGAGTTTGAAGCATATGAAACACCGGAAAGCAGATATGCCCATGCCCTGGACAATCTGCAGCCGCTGCTGCTGAACACCAGCAACGACGGCGGTGACTGGCGGGAACACGGCGTTACCAGCAGCACGGTATACGGACGTCAGTCCAAAACAGCACTGGGTTCAGAAAAACTGTTTGAGTATACGGATAAGATCCTGCAGGAACAGATCCGGCTGGGTCATCTGAAGGATGACGGAAAGGAGAAAGAACAATGAAGCGCATATGGATCTCAGCTGCGGCGGCACTCTGTCTGACGCTGAGGGGAATGCTGATCAACTACCGCGCGTACCAGAGCGGCAATTACCTGAAGTGGTCTTTCAAGATGCACGGCGGTGAGTGCACGCTGGAAAGAGGCTTCGGTCTTTCCGTATTCCATGTCTATCCGATGACGATGGACGGTACATCGACTCATTCACTGTCGCTGGATCCGATCAGCTTTCTTCTTTCGATCGCGATCCTTACCGCGCTGATCTGGGGCATCCTGACAGCCGTCAGTTTCTTCAGAAATTCCAGACCAGCATAAATGCCGGAAATGACAAGTCTGCATTTTTTCTCCTGGCTGTGATATTCAGATACATACAGGAGGAGACAGATGACACGAATACTTGTGAAGTCCGTTTATGACGCGTTTGAATACGTCATGGAACGGTTTTATCCCTTCGGTCTGGAAGACTACGCTTCAAAGGAAACCTACGCGGTGATCTCGATTCAGGATACGCATACAAAAGGCTTCGGCGTAAAGTTCGCGGAAAGCTTTTTCTGCAGAGATGTCCTGACCCTGTATTTTGATGACATTGTTCGGGAAGTGGAAGGTGCCGTTCTCTTTCAGAAAGAACAGGCGGAAGCCATTCTTGCCTTCCTTGACAAAAACAGAGACGTGGATGAGATCCTGATCCACTGCTACGCGGGCCTGTCGCGTTCACGGGCTGTCGGCATCTTTGCCGGAATGTATCTGAACTGTGACGTTGTCTGCAGCGATCCGGGCCTGACAATGAACGACTATGTATTCGACCTTCTCAGAAATGTACAGAAAGAAAAAGAATCACTGCAGAAGTGATTCCATTTTTTTTCAGATCCAGCCGTAGTGCAGGCAGGCATTGCGGATGCCGTCGTCTTCCGCGGCATCGGTGACATAGTCCGCCATTGCCAGCAGCGGGGGATAGCCGTTGCCCATCGCGATCGATGTCCATTCTTTGCGGAACATGACCATATCGTTTTCACCGTCGCCGAACACGACGACGTCTTTGAGATCGCCGTGCAGGTATTCGATCATATCGCGGATGCCCTGGTCTTTTTCATCGTGCTGATACCAGAAGTAGGGCGTATTCATCCGGATATGACCGAGCAGGTCTTTGTTCTTCATCCGGTATTCCTCGTCTTCCGGCATGGCGATATAGATCTTGTAGATGTCGGGCAGGTCTTCCCACTCGATGCCCGGACGGCAGATATAGTTGGTCGGTTCCCGCCGTTCGCCGCACTGTTCCAGGAAGCGTCTGTCGCGCATCACGACGTCAATGCTGTCATTGACCGCGACGAGAATGCCGCAGCCGAGCTCATCGGCTTCATGAATGATCGTCAGTGCTTTTTCTCTGTCCAGGGGACTGTTGCGCACCAGCTGATCGTTGATCACAAACGCAGCGCCGCCGTTGGCGACCAGATTGTGAATGCCTGCCTGTTCGGCGAAGCCTTTGGTCTTGTAATATGCCCGGCCGGTCGCGATCGCCACAAAATGTCCGTTCGCTTCCAGCTGACGGAGCGTTTCAATGCCGCTTTCCACGATCTGTCCGATGTGGATGTTGGTCAGTGTGCCGTCAATATCAAAGAAGAAATATTTCATGATCTGTCTCCTGTTGTCACTATTATACCTGTTAAAACGCTTACAATTGTATCCGCTTCCAAAATGTAAGAATTTACAAAGATTCATGAAACAATCTTGATATGTTTACATTTTACCTGTATAAAGTACATGTACAGGAGGTACAGTAAATATGACAAGAGAGATCACAGAAGAAAAAGTCATCGGTATGGGTGCCTCCAGAGGCATCCCGGGACATTATCTCGAGAACGCGGTGCGGCCGGCAGTCATCCTGACGGCGGAAAGCAGCGCAGCGTTCTGTGAAGGCGATGAAGTACGGCTGATCAGAAGCGGAAGTGAATACGCTCTGAAAGACGCGTCCGGAAAGATGATCAGGGCAGAGATCTCTGCCAATCTTCCGGCGTCAAAGGCGGAAGGGCTGCTGCTGAGTGAGGCGAGATTCCGGATCCGCCGCGTCAGAGGAAGCGTGATGCAGGCAGAAGGCATTCTGCCGTATGTGCTGACTTCCAGAGGCAGCACCGAATGGACATATCTGAACTGAGAAGCAGGTGATGATCTGCTTCTTTTTAATTGGTGTAAAGCGTTGTAAAATAACAGCAGAAACGACAGGATACATACAATGACAGATTATTTTGAAATCATCGGGCAATTTGGAAGATTGCTGACGGCTGCCGGGATCTGGGGCATTTTCCGGAAATGCGGCGTCAACGGATGGCTGGTACTCATTCCGGGATACCGGTATTTTAAACTTGGTCAGCTCAGCGGCAAAGTCAGAGAAGGCTGGCTCGCACTGTTTCTGTTCCTGATCACAGACGGACTGAGTGTAGCTCTGCGTTTTGTGGATCCCGGAAGCATGGCTGCCCATTGGCTGGCGATCGGCGCACTGACTGCGCTGATCACAGAAGCGGCGGTCACGTACTGGATCGCGACAGGCATGCTTTGGGTGTTTGACGTCAACCGCAAATGGGCGATCCTCTGGGCTCTGTTCCCCTGGTATGTGACGTGCATGCTGGGCTTCGGCAAAAAATATCAGCCGGTGAATCTGGGCAAAGAAGAAGATGAACTGCTGGCAGGAACCACGCCGGCAGAGATCCGGGCAGCGATCAAAGCGGCGACGATCGAAGACGGGCTCGAGATCCATCTGAAAGAAAAGACAGTGCGCAAGCAGGGCAGAAAGAGATATCTTCTGAAAGACGTCTATCTGGCGATCCCCAACGGCTCGCTGGTCCTGCTGCTGGGCGGATCGGGCGCCGGCAAGACGACGCTGGTCAACGCCATCACCGGATATGAAAAGGCAAACGCCAGGATCCGTCTGAACGGAACGGACGTTTACCAGAACTACAGACAGATGAAATACCGGATCGGGTTCGTTCCCCAGCAGGATATCCTGCGTCTGAACGACCGGGTCGTATCAACGCTGAACGACGCAGCCAAAATGCGTCTGCCGAAGTCTGTATCCGCAGCCGAACGGAAGAAGCGGGTCAATGACGTCATTGAAATACTCGGCATGGAAGGCAGACAGGATGGTCTGGTTGCCAAGAAGTCCGGCGGTCAGAAGAAGCGGATCTCCATCGGCATGGAGCTGATCAGCGATCCGGAGCTGTTTATCCTGGATGAACCGGATTCCGGACTGGACGGCGTCATTGCCAGAGAACTGTTTGGGAAGCTGCGTTCCATTGCCGACAGCGGCAAGATCGTGATCACGATCACCCATACGCCGGACCGTGTCGCAGACCTGTTTGACCAGGTCATCGTCCTGGCCAGAGACTCCGGCAAAGTCGGCCGGCTTGCCTTCAGCGGCAGCCCGCAGGAGGCAAAAGAATTCTTCGGAAAAGATTCGATGGAGAATATCGTCATGGCGATCAACCGGAAAGAAGAAGGCGGCGAAGGCAGAGCAGACGAGTTTATCAGAAAGTTTGCGGAAAGAGAGATGGCGGAACATGAGCAGAACTAATCAGTACAGAGGACGTCTCGGTCAGATCGGTGTCTGTTTCGGGAAACTGGTCCGTATCTTCTTCTTCCAGAATGACTGGAAAGCACTGCCGATGGCAGCTCTGATCGCTGCCCTGGTCACATTCGCGGCCGGTACCGATATGTTCTATTCCCAGGAAGGAACGTTCAACAGCTGTTTCTCCTTCGTCTGCGTTGCAATCTGGACCGGAAGCTTCAATTCGATCCAGGTCATCTGCCGTGAGCGGGCGATCATCAAGCGTGAGCACCGGGCCGGTCTGCATATCAGCTCGTACATTGCCGCGCACATGCTCTGGCAGGCGATCCTGTGCTTCATGCAGACATGCATCATCCTGGCGATCGCGAACATCGCCGGCATCGAGTTCCCGCAGGACGGACTGCTTACGCCGTACAGTCTTACAGATTACGGCCTGCTTCTGTTTGCGGTCATGTATACCGCGGATCTGATGGCGCTGGCGATCTCTGCCATCGTACGCACAACAACTGCGGCGATGACGGTCATGCCCTTTGTCATGATGTTCCAGCTGCTCTTCTCCAACGGTCTGATCCCGATGGAAGGCATTTCCGATAAGATCTCGAAGATCACGATCTCCCGCTGGGGTCTGAACGGAATGTGCGCGATCGCGGATTACAACAGCCAGCCCCAGGTGAGTCTGTGGAATACCATCTGGAAGTTCCGCTCCCTGGAAGTCCGCGGCCAGTATCCGGTAAAAGAGCTGACCGACTACATCCGGAATAACGGTCATCTGAATGACTTTCTGGTGGAATCGGGCAAATACAGCACGTTCCCGGATTATGTCCATACCAGAGAAAACATCCTCATGTGTCTTGGTGTTCTGATCGTGATCGCTCTGATCTGTGTGTTCGTTTCGATCGCGGCACTGGAATTCATTGACCATGACAAACGATAGCTGAAAGGAAACAGTGAGGTATCAGTATGAGCAACTCCAAAACACAGTATGAAACTCTGAGCGACCACGAACTGCTTGTCAAGCTTGCGAAACAAGGCAGACACAGACTGAATCTTCTTCTCTTCCTTGCCGCGTGTGTTCTGATCACATCCTGCATTGTGATCTATCAGGTTTACAGCATTGCGCCGAAGATCACGGAAACGATGGAGGCAGTGACAAAGATGGCCGGCAAGACAGCTGATTCCATGCAGAAGATCGATCAGATCGATCTGGAGACGATGAATCAGGCGATCGCTGATTTCTCCAAAGTTGCCAAGATCATATCCGGTCTGTTCGGCCAGTAAGCACATAAAAACCTGACGGATGCCAGGTTTTTCATTTACCAGTTTTTGATGGAGATCTCGCCGGACTGCAGGATCACAGTGTTTCCATTCTCATCTCTGAGAACGAGGCTGCCTTCGCTGTTGATGTCCTGAACAAAGCCGGTCTGCAGTTCATTGTTGATGGAATAGGTGATCTCTCTGTTGAGAACGATGGAAAGATCACGGTATCTGTTCATGATGTCATCTTCGTCCAGATGGCGGGCGTTGGTCATCAGATTGCGGCGCAGGATCGCTGCCAGGGCAGAGCGGGAAACCGCTCCGGCATTCAGTGTGCCGGCGATGTTTCTGATCTCATCCGGGAAGTCTGTTTCGCGGATGTTGATGCCGATGCCGATGATCACAGATTCGATCTTGCCGGTCTCAAAGTCGGTGATGGCTTCCGTCAGGATGCCGCCGATCTTCTTTTTTTCAATGAACAGGTCGTTGACCCATTTGATGCCTGCCCTGATGCCGGTCAGTTCCTCAATGGCATCCGCTGCGGATACGGCGGCTGCCGGTGTGAGACGGAAGATATGCTTCATATTCTCCGGACGCAGGATCATGGAAAAGTATAAGCCGGAACGGCGCGGGGAATAGAACGAATGCCCCTGTCTGCCGCGGCCAGCCGTCTGACTGTTGGCCAGGACAAGGGTGCCGCTGACAGCGTTCTGGGCAGCCAGCACTCTGGCATAGTTGTTCGTAGAATCGATTTCTTCAAAGATATGCACCGGAGCTGTGATCTCAGGTGCGACTGCCTGTATGACCTCTGCTGAGAGAAAATCATTTCTGACAGAAGCACAGTAACCCAGGACGGAGGAAGACAGGATCTCAAATCCGTCTTTTTTCAGCGCTTTGACAGCTTTCCATACAGCAGCACGCGAAACACTGAACTGCTTCGCAAGCTGTTCGCCGTTGAGATATTCTCCCGGATGAAGACTGAACTGTTTCAATAAATCGGCTTTTAAACTCATCTGTTTTCCCTTTAAACGTAAATATTCTATGGAAAAATCCGTTATTTGCCAACAGTTTTAATTCAAAAAACATTAATGCATAGCCGTTTTTTTTGTCGTGCTGGCATCTCAGAAACGGTATACTGAACAGGAGGGAGGAACGAAAATGATCGGTGCTGTATTCGGAGATATTGCGGGATCCGTATATGAATTCCACAATACACATGACTATGATTTTCCGCTGCTGAGCAGGTATTCCAGACCGACAGACGACTCCGTCATGACGCTGGCTGCGGCGGAAGCGCTGATGGAAACATATGGAAAAAATGATGAAACGATACGCCAGGCTCTGGTAAGGCGCATGCAGGAACATGGTGCGCGATATCCGGCTGCGGGCTACGGCGGCATGTTCTGGCAGTGGCTGCAGGCAGAAGATCCTCAGCCCTACAACAGCTGCGGAAACGGCAGCGCGATGCGGGTGTCCTCCGCCGGCTGGCTGTACGGCACGCTGGAAGAAACGCTGCATGCCGCAAAGCTGACTGCAGAAGTGACGCATAACCATCCCGAAGGCATCAAAGGAGCCCAGGCTGCGGCCGCGGCGATCTTCCTGGCCAGGAACGGTTCCTCAAAAAATGAGATCAAGGCATATATTGCACAGACCTTTGACTACGATCTTGACCGCACACTGGCTGAGATCCGTCCCACTTACCGGTTCTATGCCGTCTGTCAGAAGTCTGTGCCGGAAGCCATCATTGCTTTCCTGGAAGGGAAGGACTATGAGGATGTGATCCGCAGAGCCGTCACGCTCGGCGGTGACAGTGACACCATTGCCTGCATTGCCGGCGGCATCGCGGAGGCGTACTTCGGCATGCCGGAAGCGTTCCGGGAAGAAGTGATGCAGCGTCTGGATGACAGGCAGCGCTTAATTGTAGAAAAGTTTCAGGAAATGACAAAGCGGCAGTGATCTGCCGCTTTACTCTCTGATCAGTCCGAGACTGACGCAGGCTTTCCAGATGCCGTCGTTTTCAACGGTGTCTGTGATCAGGTCTGCTTTTTCTTTAGGCATCTAAATTACTTTGTTGTATGGATGAGCTTTAAACAGTTTGTGTTTAAAGGATGGTTATCAACTTTGTGTTGATGACCTTTTCTTTTTGTGTTGATACCCTTTAAACACTGTGTGGTTTCGTCATAATAAAAACTCCTGTCTTACAATGGATTTACCACTAGCCACTGAAGAAAGGAGCGACATTTTGTCTATTGAAAAGTTTATCACGGATATGCTCAATATTGATCCGAATATGATCGAATCCATTGAATCTATCCAAACTTCCGACGACTCGGAAAACATTCTGATTAAACTCAAGCCATCAGATCATCCGACGTGTTCTTATTGCGGACAGCCACTTGTCAGTAACGGTTTCTACAGAAAGAAGCTCATCCATTCAACCTTGATCAACAGAAAATGCACCATATTCTTTTATCGCAGACGATACATCTGTCATAACTGTGAATGCACTTTCTCTGAACCCAACCCTTTCTCTTCAAAAGGTGATAATGTCACTCACGAAACCAAAATCAATATTCTCAAGGATCTGAAAGAACCGTCCATGACTTACAGCCTGGCCGCCAGAAGAAACCATGTGTCCGTAACCAAAGTCCAGCAGATCTTTGACAAGCATGTGTCCATTCCCAGAAAAACAATTCCGGAAGCTCTCTCCATTGATGAGCATTATTTCCCGTCCTCTGACTTTGATTCCCTTTATATCTGTATTCTTATGGATTTTAAAGATGGCACAATCATCGATATATTGCCGGACAGAAAGAAATCCTTTCTGGGCAATTATTTCGGGACAATCCGCAACCAGACTCTGAATGAAAAAACCGGTAAAAGCGAGCTGAGCAGCGTCAAATATGTTTCCATTGATCTTTATGAACCATATAAGGAAATTGCCGAAATCTATTTCAGGAATGCAATCATCTGTGCAGACAGCTTTCACGTCCTTGAACATCTTACAAAGGACTTTCGAGATGTCCGGCTGCGCTGCCGCAGAAGCACACAGGATGAGAATCTTCAGTATCTGCTTACCAAGTTCAAATATATCTTTCATCATGGAAAGGAACTGGATAACACGCCTCAATACAACAAGCGTTTCAGAAGATATATGAATTACAGAGACATGATGAACCTTCTGTTTAACAGGTTCCCGGATCTCAGGAAAGCTTATGAGCTGAAGGAGTCATATATTCACTTCAACGAAACAGCTTCTTCAAAAGACGCCGCTGAGAAACTGGCTGATCAGATCGCTGCCTTCTCTGATTGCGAAATTGAAGAGTATGTAGAATTCTATAATCTTCTGGTCAACTGGTCACAGGAAATCATCAACTCCTTTACTGTGGTCGGCTCCAAGCGGATCAACAACAGTTATATTGAATCCAGAAACAATCAGATTGAAAAGCTGTTCATCAACGCAAACGGCTTTATGAATTTCAAGCGTACACGTAACAGAATCCTTTATTGCCTCAATAAGAAGGATACTTACAAGCTTTAAGAAAACAAACCAGTGGCTTGGGAAGAAGAAGCGCGATGAGCGCTTTTTCTGACCAAAGCTGCTGGTTTGTTTTTCTTCAAATCAGGCCTCAAATCCACACAATGTTTAAAGCCCATCCACACTACCGTTTATTGAAATCAACACACAGTGTATAGGTCTGTCCACACAGTGTTTAAAGCCTATCCACAGGATTTTTTAAAATCCCTTTTCTTTCAGTTCGTCACAGGCATTGCCCATGGCGACACATGTCCATTCGTCGATGAACATCGTCATGTCGTTCAGCGCGTCGCCGAAGACGATCACATCTTTTGTGTCGGCATGGAAATGTTCCATGATCTTCCGGATACCCATTGCCTTGTCGCCCGGTTCGACGAACAGATATTCTTTGTGGAACCGGCACCAGGGCAGCTTCTTCAGAGCTTCCAGTTTGTATTCTTCCGGCTTGAAGCAGGCAATGTATGCCTTGTAGATCACGTCATAGTTCTCCGGATCCAGACCATCCACGATCTCTGTTTTCATGTAAGTGTCGTGGGTGAAGTCATAGAAGCGGGAATCCGGAGCCTGTCTGGTATCTGAGTTTTCAGTCTGCAGAGCCCAGATGTAATCTTTTTTCTGACACTCCCGGATCAGGGCGATCACGTCGTCCCGGTTCAGCGGAGTGATGGAGAGCAGTTCATCATTGATCGTCACGCCGTAGCCGCCGTCGGACACCATATGATGGAAGCCAAGCTCTTTCATCACATCGACTGCCATGGCCTGTGAGCGGCCGGTGGAGATGGCAAGGAAATGTCCGTCTTCTTCGAGCTGTTTCAATGCTCTGTGGCAGGATTCAGGGATGGTCCGCTTCCCGTAGCCGCCGGGGATCAGTGTTCCGTCAATGTCAAAAAACAGATATTTCTTTTTCATAAAAGTCTCCTGATGAGACAAGGATAATATAGATGCAGGCAGATGAGAAGAGGAATATAATTGAATTAACAACCGGAGGAAAAATCATGAAAAAGAATCATCTGCTCAGAACCATGCTGGCAGTTTTTGCGGCATTGTTCGTCATCATTCAGACCATCATGCCGGTAAAGGCGGAAGCACCTTCTGTCAAGGCTGAAAAGACTGTCTATTACCTGCGCATGGGAGAAAGTGTAACAGGCAAGTACACCGTCAAGGGCAGCGGCAAGGTCACTGTGCACCCTGCCGAAGAACTCTATGGCGGTGAAACAAAGATCTGTACCGTATCCCAGGGCAGCGGCACCTATACGATCAAAGCGTCCAAAGACAAATACGGCACCGCAAGAATTCCGATCTCCATTGAAGGCGGAAATGAAGAAGTCATTCTTGTACATGTCTATCAGGATGACATGTTCTATCTCAAGTATCTGCCGGAAGAAATCAATGTGCTTGCGTCAAATGAAATACTATACCTGTTCCCTGAATACGCACCGCACTCTTCATCCGAGATGCCGGTGACGATCACGTCCAGCGATGACTCCATTGCGCAGCCAAGACTATCTGTCATGCCTCTGGCTGAAATGGCAATTACGCTGAAGAAGGCAGGCACTGTTACTGTGACATTCAAAGCAAAAACCTTCGAGAGGACCATGAAGCTGACTGTTCTGCCGGAAGGAGATTATGCGCAGTCTGTCAGTGAAAAGAACGGAGACGGCTTTATCTATCTCAAAGCCGGTGAGAAGATCAAGAATCCGTTCATCATGAAATCAGACGAGGGAACTTGCAAAGATGATAAAGTCAAAGTCAGTTATCTCTATGGCAATCAGAGTGACATTGTAAAAATCGGCAGCGACGGATCACTGACCGGTGTCACGCAGGGCTATGCTGAAATCATCGGAACCTCACTGCTTGGCGGAAGAAGCTACGTTACCGTTTGTGTCTACAATGCACCTGAGAAGCTCGCTGTCACTGACGGTCCGTTCTATGTGAATCAGTATAACCGGTTTGACAAACATCCGATTATCTACAGTGTGCCTGGACAGGAATCAGACCTTCCGCTGGTTCTGACATCTTCCAACCCCAAGGCTGTGAAGATCAACGAAGGCAGATCAATGGAATATGTTGCGCCGGGCACAGCTGTGATCCGCGCAGCCTATGAAAAAGACCCGAAAGTCTATGTCGAATTCAAGGTGACTGCCTATAAGGCAAAAGAACCGGACAGCATCAAGGTGGCTAAGGAAGTCACTCTGTATCCGGGATTCGGCCTGATCCTCAATCCTGAATTCTCACCTGCCAGAAGTCTGGAATCATTCACGGAAGCGAAATCTTCTGATTCTTCTGTCGCTGATGTAATGGCGATGGAGAACGGTCTCATGCTTTCAGGCTATAAGAAAGGCACTGCGACGATCACTCTCAAAGCCGGATCAAAAGCCAAGGCAACGATCAAAGTGACAGTCAAGGACGGTAAGCCTGACTGCAAGAAACACGTGACGGTGCAGTCACTGAAAGACTATCCTTACTACAGCGCTGCCAGGACGAAAGAGATCACTGACAGTAAAGAAGTGATCTTCATCAAGGATGACATGTATTCTTTCTACGCTGAGGCAGATTTCGCACCGTATGTGTGCCTGGGCGGTAGTGATCAGATCGGCGTCGATTTCAGCAAAGTCATTGAAAATACCGGTCTGTTCGTCTACATGGGAGACGATATGCTTTCCGC
>JAILCN010000205.1 GCA_024680365.1 Solobacterium sp. | reverse complement strand
TCAACACAGCAGTTCGCTTCGATCATGAAACTCTCGATCAGGCGTTCCGCAGCACCTCTTTCGCGCGGAGCGACATCCGTCACCTGGTCCTCCTCGACTGTAAATACGAGTTCCTGTTCCGGAAGAACGAATCTTCCGCTCTCAGATGCATGCAGTTGGATCTTTGCAGCCAGCTCCGCCGCATCCTTCAGCATCGTCTCGAGATCTTCTTCGAAATGTTCTTCCCCTTTCAGCATCGCGTTGACACCGCTGTAGGTCAGACGTTTCTTTGAACATATCAGGCTCGGATAGACAGAATAGTTTTTTCTTCTTCCTTTTGCGTCATAAGTGACCTCGCAGGTCACTGCCGCCTTTGTCTCGTTGGGAAGCAGCGAGCAGAGATCATTGCTGAGGATCTCCGGCAGCATCGGATAAACGCGTTCCGGAAGATAGACTGAAGTGCCGCGGTTCAGTGCCGCGCGGTCGATCGGCGTTCCTTCCTTAACGTAGAAAGAGACATCGGCAATATGCACGAAAAGCGTATATCCATCCGCTTCTTTTTTGACAAAGATGCCGTCATCGAAATCCTTGGCATCGTCTCCGTCAATCGTGACACAGAACTGATCAGTCAGATCCTTTCTTCCCTGCGGAAGGATTCTCTGCACTTCCTGTCTGCGCACATCTTCCGGAAAACCCTTGTAGAGATGCGCTTTGTAGGCAAGCGCATCCAGTTCCCCGCTCAGCGTGCAGGCTGTCCCGAGATCCGCTTCGATCTTCAGCTGTTTCTTTGTGTGATTCACGATACGGCAGCCGAATACTCGGCCGTCCTTCTTCCGGTATTCACGCTCGTTCACGATCGTAAAATCTTCCGGCAGGATCTCCTCGGTCGAATAATACCAGCGATTGAAACGCTTATGCTGGGTCACGACGACATTCGTCATCCGGTGTTTCAGGATCTGATAGACTTTTCCGCTCGCCGGATCATAACGGACCAGATCGTTCGGATAAAGTACGAACCGGTCGCTGTTGATGCCTTCGGTCTCCGGAAGACCCTCTTCTTCCGGCACGATGTAGAAAGTGCGGTTATGACGGAAACCGACCGTCCCCAGATGGTAGCGCGAGCTGAGGGCAAGATATTTGTTCGAAGTCAGAAAGACCGTTCCCTCTTTGCGCAGCTCCTCGACTGCTTCGTTATAGGAGCGGATCTCGGAACCCGGCAATGCCAAAAACTGCAGAAGTTTTTCTTCGTTCATCGGATGACGCTGGTTTTTCAGGGCTTCGAGGATTCTTTCTTTCATTTCACTTACCATTTAAAAAAGGGCGCCTGCCCTTAGTCGATAACGCGGATGATGATGACCAGCGCAAAGAAGAGCACGCCGGCGACCAATGTAGCCTGGGAGATCACTTTCTCCGCACCTCTTTCCTTGACGTTCTGGAACAGTCCGAGATCGCCGGAACCGGTGAAGGCGCTGAGCCCTTCGGTCTTTCCGCTCTGAAGCAGGGATAACAATATCAATACGATCGCAACGATTAATAATAAAACTTTCATATTCTTCTCCTGAATGCTATATCATTCTAGTATTTTTGTCTGTTGAAGTCAATTCTCTGTTTCCAAGCCGGTCATTTTCCTTTGACAAAGAAACTCAGAGCCAGATAGAGACAGCCGTTGTAACCGATCGCGACCTCGGAAGTCGCGTAGTTGTCGCTGTTGTCGATGTATCTCTTGCCGACCGGTGTATCCTCGCTCAGACGAAGGCCTTCTGTCCATTCCGTCAAATACTGGGCTACGCCGCCGACCATCGCGCCGCGGATCGTATCACCGCTGATCATGGCGATACGGTGATGGATGTGCTGCGGATAGTCGTTTCCGTAGCCGGTGACAAAGGTGCTGCGGAAGGTGTTCTCCCCGAGCAGATAGTTCAGCTCATGGGAAGCATACATCCTGTAACGGTCCTTCCCGGTAAAATGCCAGGCGCTTTCCTGAATAAAGATGCGGTCGCAGATGATCTGGTTCGACCCCCAGTTGAAATTGCGCAGCGGACAGGGATAATTGTTTTCCGCAAGGAACGAGATGTCATTCTCCGCTTCCGAGATCAGTTCATTGAGCAGCTGCTCGCGGAACGGATCGCCCGGCTGCAGTGCCTCGATGAAAACGAAGCGTCCGTAGTCGTACAGGTCGTTCGTAGCCAGACTGCTGAAGGAACTGTTGTCGTAGACGTTCTTTCCGGCGTCATAATAGGATTTCTTTCCGGTTAGAAGATACAGGGAAGCAAATGCGAACAGACGCTCATCGCTCTCGTCCTGGTCCGTATAATCTCCGGTGGCAAACTCGCTCGGATTAGAATACGGCGCATCCGGACCATGACCGAGAAGGAATTCGCCGCTCAGTTCCGCAGCTGCCGCAAGCTTTTCGGAATATGCCGGATCGTATTCGGCAAAAGCCAGAGAACCCAAAGCCGCGGCGCCGGCAAAACCGGCCGTCGTCAGTGTCCAGGGCGCAAGGACATACAGATTCTCATTATCCTCTTCCGGACGGATCAGTCCGGCAAACAGTTTTGTGGTGACCTTGTTGTAGACAGGACCGCCGGGAGTCTGCATCTTCAGCATCCAGTCAAGTCCCCAGCGAAGCTCATCGAGCACATCCGGGACGCCGTTTCCGGCTTCCAGGGAAGCATCGTCGATCGTTTCACGGTTGATCAGATAACTCAGCAGAAGCGGGGCTGCCGCTTTGACACTGGTCTGCATATAGCGTCCGTAGTCACCGGCATCGTGCCAGCCTCCGGATACGTCCACATACTCTTCCAGATGGACTGTTCTATTCGCCTCCGCAGTATGGCAGGCTTCGTGTCCGTAGATCCCGCCGAAATCCTCCGGCAGATCACAGCCGCAGCGCTGCAGGGTAATGAAACGGAGAACGTCCTTGTACAGGGACCGGTACGGATCGCTGCTGATCGTGAAGGTATGGGAACCGACACCGGTCTCGGACATTACATAATAGATGCCTTCCTCCTTAAAAGCAGAGAAATCGCCGATGTAGTTGTATTCGCCGTAGCGCTGATCTTCCCTGCCGTTGCCGACGATACCGTAGAATACCGGCTGGTCATCTTTGACATTGATGACCGCAAAATAGTTGCCGGGATCGGAACTGAAAACAGCGGATTTGAAACTGTTCGGAACATAGCCGATCTGATTCACGGCTGCTCCTGTATTGGGATTCGAACGGCGGAAAAGGATGCTGTCGAGATGTACGGCTGAAGTCGTTCCATCCGCGAAATAGACGTTCAGGAAAACATCATAGACATCCGAACCGTAATTGTCGAACTGCATCTCAATGTCTTTTGCCTCACCGTTCAGGGACACGTCCTTCGAGACCAGCACTTCCCCTTCGGTCTCAAGGGCAATCCGGACTGCCGTATCGGCATCCGCAGATGCCTTCATGGTCAGAGTATAGGTGTTGCCGTCTTTGAGATAAAGGTTGTTCTTGGAAAAGACCGCTTCATGACAGTCGTTCAGATGAACTGTCTTCTTTTCGACGTTCTGTTCGAGAGAGATCCCGCTGCCGTTGCAGGCCCAGTTGTTGTTCTGCTGGATCGGGTAAACGAAAGGTTCCTCCGCCTTTTCCGGCTGCTGGGACGGCTGAGGATCTTCCGGATCATCTTTTGTATATGGTTCAGTTTCCTTGCTCGGCTGCGGTTCTTCCGGCGGTACATCCGCGGAAGTGCATCCACACAGCAGAACGAGCAGGATCAATATCAGTTTGCGCATAGGTATATTTTATGAAAGATGGGGTCGTTGTTCAAGCATCCGGTATCTTTCCGGATGCTTCAGCCAAGGAAAGCAGCTCCGGATCGGAGCTGCTGTAAGTGAATGATCGATGGATACGAGTCCTTAAATATCCTTCAGGATACCGTCGTTGAGCAGGACGCGCTGGTCCGACATCTCGGAGACCGTGTCCGAATGGGTAACGACGATGACGGTCTTGCCGTATTCGTGTGAAAGTTCCTTGAAGACGTTGATGATCTCTTTTTCGGTCGCAGTATCGAGGTTTCCGGTCGGCTCATCGGCGAAGATCAGGTTGACGTTGGACGCCAGGGAACGGGCGATCGCCACACGCTGCTGCTCACCGCCGGAGAGCTGGTTGACCATACGGTTTGCTTTGGTCTCGACGATACCGAATTTGGCAAGCAGCGCATAGGCGACCTGTTTGCGGTCATTCGGCAGTTTGTTGTCGGTCTCGCTCATCGCCAGCATGACATTCTCATGTGCGGTCAGATAGGAGATCAGGTTGTACTGCTGGAAGACGATCGAAATATCGTTGCGGCGGTACTTGTGCAGACCGATCTCTTTCACGTTCCTGCCTTCGAAA
>JAILCN010000197.1 GCA_024680365.1 Solobacterium sp. | reverse complement strand
TCCTGTCAATCTGTATTGCGGCAAGGTGATCCGGGACAGAGTGTCTTTTGATCATCTGCTGGAGAAAGCGCCGCGGCCGATGGCTGTGGTCTTTGACAATGATCATCCGGATCTTTCCCTGGAACATCTGCGTCTGGAATATCCGGTGTACGGCACTGGGGACATGCGGTATCCGGCTCTGGACGCCAGAGCGGAAAACGGCAGCCGGCTGCTGGATCTGCGCTTTGCGGGATATGAGATCCGCAAAGGAAAACCGAAGCTTTCCGGACTTCCTGCGGTTTATGCGGAAACGGATGAAGAGGCTGATACCTTGTTTCTGTATTTGAAAGATCGGAAAACAGGATTGAAGGTCATTCTGAAATATTCAGTCATGTATGATGCGCCGGCACTTGCCAGGTCAGCGGAGATCGTCAATGAAGGAAATCAGGAGATGACCCTGCAGACAGCGATGAGCTTCTCGCTTGATCTGCCGGACGCGGAATATGATATGACGGAGCTGACCGGAGCCTGGGCAAGAGAACGTACAGTCCGGAAGTTCCCGCTTCATGAAGGCGTGCAGTCAATTGGATCTCTGCGCGGCATTTCCAGCAACAATTTCAATCCGTTCCTTTCCCTGCAGAGGAAAAACTGTACGGAAACGGAAGGGGAAGTATTTGGCTTCTCCCTTGTGTACAGCGGCTGTTTCCTGGCGGAAGCCGCAGTGGATACCTATCATACCGTCCGGATCCGGATGGGCATTCATCCGGAAACATTCACCTGGTTACTGAAGCCGGAAGACTCCTTCCAGACGCCGGAAGCTGTCATGGTTTACAGTGACAGCGGTCTGAACGGGATGTCGCAGACATACCATGAGCTGTTCAGGAACCGTCTTGCCAGAGGATACTGGCGTGACCGGGTACGTCCGATCCTGGTGAACAACTGGGAAGGAACATATTTCGATTTCACGGAAGAAAAGCTGCTTGCGATCGCGAAAGAAGCGAAAGAGATCGGCATTGAGATGTTCGTTCTCGATGACGGCTGGTTCATCAACCGGAACAATGACTATACCGGACTGGGCGACTGGATCACAGACAAAGAAAAACTGCCGCAGGGACTGTCACATTTCACGCATGCCCTGCATGAGACGGGACTGCTGGCAGGTCTCTGGATCGAACCGGAAATGGTCAACCCCGGCACAAAGCTGTTTGAAGAACATCCGGAATGGATCATCCATGAAGAAGGAAGACCGATGCATCCGGGCAGACACCAGTATGTGCTGGATTATTCCAATCCGGCAGTTGTGGATCACATCTTCGCAAAACTTGACGCTGTGATCGCTGAGGCAGATGTCGACTACATCAAATGGGATATGAACCGTTCGATCAGTGATATGTATTCCATGACGCTGGAACGTCAGGGAGAACTGCTGCACCGGTATGTGCTTGGTGTCTATTCCCTGTACGACAGACTGACTTCAAAATATCCGAAGATCCTGTTTGAATCCTGTTCCAGCGGCGGAGCCAGATTTGATCCGGGCATGCTGTATTACGCTCCGCAGTGCTGGGCCAGTGACAACAGCGACGGATATGAACGGCAGAAGATCCAGTACGGCACATCCTATGTCTATCCGATCTCATCAATTGGCGCACATGTCTCCGCTGTACCCAATCATCAGATGCACAGGATCGTTCCGCTGCGTACCAGAGCTGCCGCGGCATATTTCGGGACCTTCGGATTTGAGCTGGATCTGACAAAGCTCAGTGAAGAGGAAAAAGAAGAAGCGAAACAAGTGACAGCGTTCATGAAGGAAAACAGACAGGTGATCCAGTTCGGCACGTTCTGGCGTCTGAAGAGTCCGTTTGAATCCAATGAAACGATGTGGATGAGTGTTTCCGGAGATCGGAAGAAAGCAGTCGCGGCATACTTCCGCTGCCTGCAGGAAGTCAATGCGGGATACCGCAGGATCCGGCTGGCCGGTCTTGATCCTGCACAGCTGTATCATGTATCCGGTCTGGAGATCGACGCGTACGGAGATGAGCTGATGCATGCCGGACTTGTGATCAGCGATGCTTCCAGCGGTGAAAACAGAACGCCGGAAGGGGACTTCCTGTCCCGGATCTATGTGATCGAAGCGGTATAAGAGAAAAGGACAGAGCGATCTGTCCTTTACTGTGCGGATTCGGCAGGATACTGCCTGCTTAAGGTGAAGCCGCGGCCGCGTACCTCGCTGACCCGGCTGATGATCAGGAATGCTTCCGGATCGACAGCCTGGATCATCTTTTTGACAGCCGGTACCTGGCGGTTGGATACGATCGTCAGAACGATCTCTGACTGGTTTCTGCTGTAGCCTCCTTCGCCGTGCAGGACCGTAACACCGCGGTCAAGGCGGGAAAGGATCTCCTGACGGATCAGTTCAGATTTCTGAGAAATGACTTTGATCTCAGTGCGGGATGCTCCGATGAACAGACACTGATCAAGGATCACCGAGTAGATCATCACCAGCAGGATGCCGTACAGGATCATTTCCGGTTCCTTCTGCGACGCCTGCATCAGAAGAATGACGCTGTCAAAGAAATACAGAGAGACCGAAACATTGATGCCGGCAGTTTTCTGCAGGATCAGCGGCGGGATATCCATGCCGCCGGTGGACGCTCCTTCCCGGATCACCATGGCCAGCGTGACGCCGACGCCGATGCCTGCGAAGATCGTACAGAGCATCGGGTCTCTGCTGAAGACCGTGTCCCCAAGAAGCAGATCGAACAGATGCAGGGACATCGGATACAGGAATGTACTTGCGACGGTCGAAAGCGCGAACTTCTTTCCAAGGACCATCCAGCCGACTGCCAGCATTCCCACATTGAATATCAGAACAAAGACCGGAACAGGGATCCCGGTGATCCTGTTGACAAAGATCGCGATGCCGGTGGATCCGCCGGTGATCAGTCCTGCCGGCAGGATAAACAGTTTTACTGTCAGCGCGTACAGCACGTTGCCGAGAATGATCCATAACGCTGACTGCCATGTCTTTTTCATGTCTTCCTCCAAAAAACAACGTCTGCCGGATTTTCCCTGACAGACGTGGATCGAGGCGTTAGCCTAATACAGTTTCAATTGTAAACCTTAAGAGCAGAGTGTCAAGCTCACGAAGTCCACTCGATCAGCTTTTTGATGAGCTTGTCGAGGAATCCCGGTGTGCCCGGCTTTCCGTATTCCTTCCTCGTGACGACGACGTCATCTTCGGAGATCTCCACCAGCATGTAGGAAGGCGGGGAACCGTCGCGGTTGTGGCGGATCGATCCCGGGTTCAGCAGGCGTACGCCGTTCTGCGTCGTATCCAGATACGTATGCACATGGCCGAAGAAGATGATATCCGCACCGTGCGCCTTTGCCCGGTCGATCATCGGTTCGTAGTGGAAATAAGACAGGAAATCCATGTGCCCGTGGCAGACATAGATGGTATGTCCCTGAACATGCAGGACCTGATTGTCCGGCACGTTTTTATAGTACAGGAAATCATTGTTTCCCTTGACGCAGATATAGCCGCTCATCTGTTCGTATTCCATTTCAGAATCGCCGCAGTGAACAAACAGATCATAGTCTGCGTACATTTCCTTCAGTTCTTTCAGACATTCCTGATTGCCGTGATTGTCTGATACAAGTACGATCTTTGTTGTGCTCATACAGACAGTATCGCACGACAGAGGAAAAATTCATATGGATTCGCCCGTGCGGTTCACGATCACAACGGAATACAGATCGTCAAAGGAGATCTCTTCATCTGCGATCCTCAGCATGCGCTGCAGCGGATCAGCAGCGTGCACGATGCCCCTGACTTTCCGGTAAATTCCTTTTTTCTGATATGCCTCATTGTGTTCATCGGTACAGGGGACATAATATTCCGCTTCGGCAGTGACCGCGTTGATCTGTGCCAGCCGCCGGCGGAATGTCTTCTCATGAAGAAGACAGAGCGTATCATTCAGCGCCTGGATCCTGTCATCATCCAGCGGACGTTTTTCTTCATAGAGAACATCCTTGCAGATCAGTTCAAAATCAAAGCCGCGCAGAGCTGCGAACGGAGCGAAAATCTTTGCCCGCTTTCCGCAGTTCATCGGCGGATGGTGAAGGGAAAAGGAATCCCCGTCATGGACGGGTTTTCCTTTCCGCATCACGGAGGCGTACTTAAAACCATCGGGACAGGGATGCCTGCCGATGTCGGTATACTGTGTCATGATCATGTCCTTTCTTATGCTTTATGGCCGCCGATCTGTTCGTTGCGGTCTTTTGCGGTCGCACATTTTAACAGATTGGTCCCTTTCAGAACAGCGTTTGTCCCGAATCTTCTCCGGATCTGCTCAATGGCTGCCAGGATGTTCTGTTCCCGTTCATATGAGTCATAGTCGGTAAACAGATCCAGCTGGAACACGCCTCTGCCAGTGATCGTATCTTCTGCCGCGACACCGATGCGGCGCACATAAAAGCTATGATTGACTTTGTCTTCAAACTGGCTCACAAGAGCGCCGGTGATCTCTTTCGTGCTGCCGGTCCGGTTATGAAAGCGGACGATGCCGACGGTGTGCTTCGGATACAGCCGTCCGTAGAAGTCGATGCAGAGCGGTCCGTCATAGGAAGGCACAACTTCCAGGGAATACGGATCATAGCTGATCCAGAAGGTAAAGATCCGGGCCGTCAGATGCTTTTCATGCAGATCCGAACAAAGGCTGTCGATCATTTCCGTAAAGACGACCTTTGTTTCCCGGTAGGAATAAGGCCGGGGCAGCACCTGTCCATGGGAAAGACTGGAGGATGTGCTGTGATAGTTCTTGATATCCGCCATGGTGACGGGTTCAATGCCCCAGGCATGGTCGATCAGGATCTCAGCGTCGATGCCGAAGATCTTATATAATTTTTCTTCATCTGTCTGGGACAGTGCCGCAAGTTCGCCCAGGGTGCTGATGCCGGCCCGGTTCAGGCGGTTTGCCTTGCCGGGACCGATCTGCCAGAAGTCAGTCAGCGGCTGATGGTCCCAGAGCAGATACCGGTAGCTTTCTTCATTCAGCTCGGCGATCCGCACGCCGTCTTTGTCCGCTTTCGCTTTCTTGGCAACGATATCCATGGCAACTTTGGCCAGATACATGTTCGTGCCGATGCCGGCAGTCGCGGTGATGCCGGTTTCCGCGAGAACTGCCCGGATCATAGTGATCGTCATCAGGTGGGCAGCGGAGATGCCTTTTTCCGCCGCTTCTTTTTCATACAGATGCAGATACGGGGTGACGTCGATAAAACATTCATCAATGCTGTAGACGTGGATGTCTTCCGAGGAAGCGAAGCGAAGGTAGACAGCGTAGATCTGGGCGGAAACACGTTCATATTCCGCCATCCGCGGGACGGCAATGATGTAGTCGATCCTGCAGCGGTTTTTCCATTCATATTCGCGGATCTTCTGCTTTGCCTCAAACAGCCGCGGGCGGGAGGGAACGCCGATCGCCTTCAGCGCCGGGGAAACAGCCAGAACGATCGTTTTGTCGCTTCTGCTTTCATCCGCGACAAGCAGTCTGGCTTTCAGCGGATCCAGTCCCCTGTATACACATTCAACGGACGCGTAATATGACTTGAGATCAATGCATATATAGATTCGTCTGTCTGCGTCCGTCATGCTGTGCCTCTTTCTAGATCGAGTCTGCTTTGTCCTTGATCGTTTTCAGGAACTTTCTGTCTGGTGTAAAGGGTATATGAAAATCACTGCCTGCTTTCTGCATTTCGATGATCCGGATCATGAGCAGATTGACGTTGACGTCCATCGCGGACGCGATCGTCGTCATTTCATTCTCTTCTCGGATCTGTTCGTATAATTCCTGTCCGTCGATGAGCAGGGAAGCCGCGAAGACATTCGCTTCGTATTCTGTCTCATTCTGCATGTTGAACAGTTCGTAATCCAGGAAGAACCTGTCTTTTGTCAGAATGTCACGGTGCAGAAGAATGTGCCCGAGTTCATGGGCGCATGTCATCCGCTGCATCTGTTCGCTCATGTTCTGGCTGATGAAGATGAACGGTTCATCCAGAACAACAGCACAGAAGCCTTTCTGTCTTTTTGCGGAAAGCCAGCGGACCTCAATGCCAAGAAAGGAAGCGATGCGGAACGGATCTCTGGTTCCGAAGCGGCTGATCAGCTCATCCGGCAGTTTCAGCGCTTCCCGGTTCATTCCTGATTCCCGCGTGCTTTCTTTTTCACGTCCCAGTAGGCATCCTGCAGGGCACGCATGATCTCATCCATGTCCTCTTCTTCCATCTCGCCGCCTGCCCACAGCGCTCTTACGTCTTCCACCAGATTCAGCGCCTGTTTCATGGCAGTGCTGCCATACTGCTCGTTTGCCCGCAGAACGAAATCCACGTTTTCATCCAGCAGAACAGACTCGTCAATTCCGAGCGTTTCCGCAAGCACTTTGTATGTTTCCCGCTTCTTCGGGAGTCTCGCACCCAGTTCATAGTTCTGGATCGTCCGCCGGGAAATGCCGGAATGATCCGCAAGCTGATCCTGCGACCACCCTTTCGCGATCCGGGCATTCCTGATCTTTTCACTAAAATCCATATCAGCACCTCATATTGCGCATGATGCGCAATATCTGATTTCATACTACTGCAGATGCGCATCTGTGTCAATGTGAAAGCATATCATCAAAAATATGCTCTGGATGCTGTACAATGGAATTAACAGCAACATGCAAGGAGATTTATCATTATGAAACTGATCAGCCAGAAAATGAGAGAACTGGCGCCGGAACTGGATCCTCTGCGGATCGGGACTGGCTGGAAACCGTCTGAATTATCACTGCCGCAGATTTTTATTGAAAGCACGTTCGGGGACAGTCACCCCGGCAGCGGACATCTGGACAGACTTGTGGAAAAGGTGCGTGAAGGCATCCGTGACGCAGGCGGAAAAGGCGCCCGGTATTACTGCACGGATATGTGTGACGGCGAAAGCCAGGGCACCGACGGCATCAACTATTCTCTTGCCTCAAGAGAAATGATCGCCAACATGATCGAGATCCAGGCCAACGCAACACCGTTTGACGGCGGCGTCTATCTGGCCAGCTGCGACAAAGGCATGCCGGGCAACCTGATCGGTCTTGCCAGAGTCAATATTCCTTCTGTCGTTGTTCCGGGCGGAACGATGGCAGCCGGACCGAAACTGCTGACGCTGAATGAACTGGGATATTATTCCGCCCGCTTTGAAAGAGGCGAGATCGATGAAGATGAACTGATGTGGGCAAAACAGAATGCCTGCCCGGGCTGCGGTGCCTGCAGCTTCATCGGAACTGCGAGCACGATGCAGATCATGGCGGAAGCGCTTGGACTCACACTGCCCGGCGCGGCATTACTGCCGGCTGAGAGCGAAGCGCTGGCGGACATCGCTTACCGTTCCGGCAAACTGGCGGTCGAACTTGCGGAAAAAGGCATCAAGCCAAAAGATCTGATCACATCAGAACATTTTGAAAATGCCGTGCTTGTCCATGCGGCAATCTCAGGAAGCACCAATACGCTTCTGCATCTGCCGGCTCTGGCGCATGAATTCGGCATTGCGCTGGACGGCGACACGTTTGACCGACTGCACAGAAACATGAAGTTCGTGCTTGATCTGCGGCCGACCGGCAAGTGGCCGGCAGAGGTCTTCTATTACGCCGGCGGCGTACCGGCTGTCATGGAAGAGATCCGGGACAAGCTGCATCTGAACGCGATGACAGTCACCGGAAAGACACTCGGTGAGAATCTGGATGAACTGAAGACAAACGGATACTATGAGCGCTGCGCGGAAGAGCTGGAGAAGTTCAATCAGAGATACGGCATTTCCCTGAAGAAAGAAGATATCATTCATGAACTGGGACACGATGGAAGCGTTGCTGTACTGAAAGGCAATCTCGCACCGGAAGGTGCTGTCATCAAGCACGCTGCCTGCCCGAAGGAAATGTTCCGCTGCGTTCTCAAAGCCAGACCGTTTGACAGTGAGGAAGAATGTCTGGATGCTGTGCTGCATCACAAGGTAGAGAAGGGCGACGCGGTATTTATCCGCTATGAAGGACCGAAGGGATCCGGCATGCCGGAAATGTTCTATACCTCGGAAGCCATCTCTTCCGATCCGGAACTTGGCCGCAGCATTGCCCTGATCACAGACGGCAGATTCTCCGGCGCTTCAACAGGACCGGTCATTGGCCACTGTTCTCCGGAAGCCGCAGCCGGCGGCGTGATCGCCCTGGTGGAAAAAGATGATCTGATCGAGATCGATATTCCTGAGAGAAAGCTGAATATCATCGGCATCAAGGGTGAAAGAAAGACAGAAGAAGAGATCCAGGCAGTGCTGGCAGAGCGGAGGGCACAGTGGAAGCCGAAGCCGCGGAAGTACAAGACAGGCGTCCTGCGTCTGTTCAGCGAACATGCCGCAAGCCCGATGAAAGGCGCATATCTGGAATACTCTGACGATTAACCAGAAGTTAATAAACAAAGGACAGAAGTTAAAAGACGGTCAATAGCACAGACCGTCTTTTCCTGTTACAGTGATATCGGGAGGTGATCCGAATGTTGATGGGAGAGATCATCCGGCAGCGCCGCCTGGTGCTGAATATGACCCAGGCGCAGCTTGCGGAAAGAGCAGGTGTCAGTACCCCTGCCGTGAATAAATGGGAAAAAGGACTGAGTTATCCGGATACAACGATCCTGCCGGTGCTGGCCAGGATCCTGAAGATCGATATGAACGAACTGTTTTCCTTCAGCCGGGAAATGACAGCGGAAGAACTGCAGGGGTTCATCAGAGAACTCTCAGCGTCCATCATGAGCTGTACAGAGGAAGAGATGTGTTCCCGCATCCGGGAAAAGATCCATGCGTATCCTGGATCTGCGCCGCTGCTGTACAACAGCGCCGGCATCCTGAACTACGCGTGCATGCTCAGGCGGTGGGAAGATGAAGAAGTTTATGCACTGCTGGAAGAACTGATGGATGAAACCGAGAATGCCGATCCTGCCTATCGTGACAGCGTGCGGGAGATGCGTCTGTCGATCTGTCTGGCAAGAGAAGAATATGAAGATGCAGAAATGCTGCTGAAACAGATCCGCCGCTCTTCCATAGATACGGAGGCGACCAAAGCGCTGCTGGCATCCAAAAAAGGAAACTACGACGAGGCGATTCAGATCACACTGACCGGTCTTCTGAAAGATATTTCGAGTATTATGAACAAACTTCTGACCGTCCGCGAATACGGGGAAAAGACAGGAGATGTAGAACTGGAGAAGAACGCTTCGGAACTGATGCGTGCCCTGCGGAAGCAGCTGGATCTCTGGGAATACTATGACGCTGAAAATGATCTGCATGAGGCGCGCAAAGCACGTGACAGAGAAAAGGCACTGCAGACAGTGCAAAAGCTCCTGAGGATCCTGGATAAGCCGTTTACCGTTTCAAACCATCCGCTGTTTGTCCGGGCGGAACAGAAAGGAAGATACCTTCCTGAACTGAAGAAGACTCTTCTGAATGAGATCAGAAGCGGACAGGGACTCGGTGAAGACGGGTTTTTGAAAGATGATCCCGATCTGCTCAGGATCGCGGAAGAAGGTGAAACAGAATGAATATCGCTGAAGTACATGAGATCAGAAAAGCATACGCGCACTTTGATCTGTATATACCGGAATTCCATATTCCATACGGATCGATCACCGGACTGATCGGTGAAAACGGCGCCGGCAAGACAACATTGATCAGAATACTGACCGGCATTGCCAAAGCCGACAGCGGCACTGTCAGTGTTCTTGGCAGTACAAATGTCAGAGACCGGAAAATAATGGAAGATATCGGCATGGTGACAGATGAAGAAGCACTTGTTCCGTTTATGAACGCAAAACAGACAGGAACCATGATGCAGGGCATCTTCCGGAACTGGGACAGTGAAGCATATCACAATTACATCCGTATTCTGGATATCCCGGAAGAAACAGCATTCGGCGAGCTGTCACGGGGCAACCGGATGAAGACAGCGCTGGCCTGCGCGATGAGCCATCATGCCAGATTCCTGGTCCTTGATGAAGCGACCGGCGGACTGGATCCTGTCGTCAGAGACCATGTCCTGGAGATCCTGACAGATTACGCGAAAGAAAAAGACCATGCGGTCCTGCTGTCCTCGCACATTGTCAGCGATCTGGAGAAGGCATGCAGCGACATTGCCTTCCTGCACCGGGGCAGACTGATCCTGAATGAAAAGAAAGATACACTGCTCCAAAAAACAGGAACGATCGAAGAACTGTTCCTGAAGATGGTGAAAGAAGGAAACCTGAAATGAAAGGATTATTATACAAAGACTATATGGC
>JAILCN010000141.1 GCA_024680365.1 Solobacterium sp. | reverse complement strand
GTGATATAGAACGCGTCATGCATCGGGTTTTCTTCCCCGTAATAGTCGCTGAACAGTTCCTTCGCTTCTTCACTGTCGTAAGAGTCGATATAGAACTGCAGTTCCTCATCTTTGTTGTGGAACGTTACGCTGTCAACACCTTCGATCGCCGTGATCTGCTGACGGATCGCATCTTCCGCTTCTTTGGACTCATGGCTGGAAGCCACCGTTGCCGCGATCGGCACGGAAGATTCCACGCTGTGCGTGAACTTGTCCAGATGCCAGGAGAAGATGATGAAGATGCTGATAATGATCAGGGTGATCGTAACGGCAATGGCCGAGGAGATCGACATTGCCCAGTGTCTCGCGACACCATGGAATCCTTCTCTGAACGATCTACTGATCATGGCGTACATAGCCTCCTTCCGCAAGGTCTGCGACAATGTGTCCATGCTCGAGGACAACTGTTCTCTTGCGGTGCTTGTTGACCAGCGTCAGGTCATGGGTGACCATCAGGATCGTGGTTCCGTATGTTTCATTGATCTTTTCCAGAAGATCCATGATCTCATCTGATTTGCCGGGATCGAGGTTTCCGGTCGGCTCGTCCGCGATCAGCACCTTGGGACGGTTGGCGATCGCTCTGGCGATGGCGACACGCTGCTGCTGGCCGCCGGAGAGCTCATGCGGAAAAACACTTCCCTTTTCGGAAAGACCTACAACATTCAGCACCTCTTTGGTACGGGTGCGGATCTGCGGTTTTTTCATATTGATCACTTCCAGGGCATATGAGATATTTTCAAATACCGTCTTTGCCGGCAGAAGCCGGTAGTCCTGGAATACAACGCCTATATTTCTGCGGTAGATCGGGATCTGTCTGCCGTGCAGCTTCCCCACATCTATCCCGACGACTTTGACTGAACCTTTGGTCGGTGTCTCTTCACCGTCAAGAAGCTTGATCAGTGTAGATTTTCCGGATCCGGTCGGACCGATGATGTAAACAAATTCCCCCTGTTCGATCTTGATATTAATGTCATACAGCGCGTTTGTTCCGTTCCTGTAGCGCTTGAAGACATTTGAACATTCGATCATGCAGTCCCTCCTCTCTGTATCTTATTAAATAAAGTGGTACCATGGTATTCTATCATATCAATGTGAAATTGAAATCAGATATTCGGTGAACTGTATGTGAAACCTTCGCCGTGCATGTCCGACGCGTCGGTCGTGATGACAAAGGCTCTGCTGTCGACTTCATTGATGATATCCAGAAGATGGTTGTACTGTTTCGCGGAAACGACACAGAGAACGACCGGACGGTGTTCGCCTGTATAGCCGCCTTTCCCTTCCAGAATTGTAACACCGCGGTCAAGCTCTTTGTTGATGCGGCATTTGATGGTTTCCCATTCCTTTGAGACGATCTGGACGCTCTTGGAATCCACGCCGGTGCCGAAGGAAAGCACTTTGTCGATCGCGTAGCCGGATGAGAATACCGAGATCAGACCGATCAGTGCCGCTGCGACATCATAGGCAATGATGCCCAGCAGGACGGTCAGAGCGTCAGTGATCATGACAAGCGTCGAGATCTTCACGCCGGTCAGCTTATGCAGGATCAGCGGCGGAATATCCATGCCGCCGGTGCTGGATCCGGTCCGGATCACGAGGGAGATTCCGGCACCGCCGAGCAGACCGGAATAAAACGCGGCCAGTACCGGATCGATCGCGATCTCAACAGGGTATTTTGACAGCAGCGTCGTAAACACCGGGTAAAGCAGCGAGGAAATGATCGTGTTTTTCATAAACTCACGGCCGAGGAAGAATCTGCCGACGATCAGAAGGATCAGCATCGTCACGTTGGCAAACAGTGTTTCGTCGATGTGGAAGATCGGTTCCAGAGCAACAGCGATACCGGCAACACCGCCGGAAAGAATGTTGAACGGAATGATGAAATATTCCACAGAAACTGCCAGGATAAAAGTTCCGGCTGTGATCAGTAATAAATCTCTTAGTTTCTTTCTGTTCATATATCGAATATTATATCAGAGATAAGGAGGGAGCATGCGCGGAAAAAAACTGATTTTATGGATGATCTCCATTATTTACATTTTCTGGATCTTTTCCAACTCCCTGATGGACGGAGACGCTTCAGGAAACATGAGCGGCAGCCTGACCCGCTGGCTGTACACGTTCCTGCAGCTGGAAAAGCATGGCATTTCGTTTGAACTCATGCATCATCTGATCCGCAAAGGCGCGCATTTCACCGAATACTTTGTACTCGGCATCCTGATCTGCACAGCCCAGAAAGTCAGTCCGCTCCCCTTCCATCCCGGTATCCTGGCTGCTCTTGCGGTACCATGTACAGACGAGCTGATCCAGCACTTTGTCTCCGGAAGGTACGGTGCCTTCAGCGACGTGCTGCTGGACATGTGCGGCTACGCCTGCGGATTCGGGATCTGCTGGCTGATCATAAAACAGAAAAACAGAACGACCTGAGTCATTCTGTCAGTGCTGCGATATTGCCTTCTGTAATTTTCAGAAGATCCTGCGGATCTGCTTCGATCTGCACGCCGACGCGGCCGCCGGACACAAGGATCGTATCAAAGAGGATCACCGTTTCGTCAAAGAATGTCGGAAACGGTTTTTTCATGCCGACCGGGCTGCATCCGCCGTGGATATATCCCGTCAGAGGAAGCAGTTCCTTCTGCGGGATCATCGCGATGGATTTGACGCCGGCAGCTTTTGCGCATGCCTTCAGGTCCAGCTTCTCCCTTACCGGGATCACAAAGACGTAGTGATTCCTGTCACTGCCTTCCGTCACCAGTGTCTTGTACACCTGCTCGGGATCCTCGCCGCATTTCTCCGCGACGCTGACCCCGTCCAGTTTTCCGTCTTCCACATCATAGGTGTGTTCCGTGTAATGGATCCCGGCAGTATCCAGCATCCGCATCGC
>JAILCN010000139.1 GCA_024680365.1 Solobacterium sp. | reverse complement strand
ATGCGCTTCGGTTTCAGTCTTTCGACTGTCTGAACAGCCGGCGGGAAATTGTCTTCCCAGCCATTGTATGGCAGGATCAGAAGATCTGCTCCTGCCGGGTATTCCGTATCTTCCCGCAGATTCAGACTCCCCATGACACATGCCCGTTTTCCGTCGCATTCGACTTCATAGAAGACTGTTTCCCCGTTCTCCTTGCAGATATGATGCTGCCGGAGAAAGAACAGCACATTGCCGATCACCGGTGAACACAAAATATAGGATACTCGGGAGACGCTTGCCTTCGGCAGCACTGCATGCTTCCCGTGAATGGCTTTAATGGTAAAACTTCCGATCCGGATCGTGTCGCCATGACGGATAAGGATCAGGTTTTCTTCAGGAACGTCCTTTTTCAGAAGTGTTTTGTACGGCGTTTCCGTGCAGCGGATCCTGACTCCGGGATTCCGGCGTACGATCTCCGGCAGAGAGACGATGTGGTCAAAGTGGCCGTGGGTGATCAGGATCTCATCGAAACCGTCAAAATCCTCGATCTTCACCGGAACATCTGAACCTTTCAGGGGAACGAACGGGTCGAACAGGATGCGGTCTCCCTTCGAGGAGATCATTTCGACCGACGCAGTACCGTGCCAGATCACTTTCATTTCCTGTCACCTGTCTTTCGCAGCTGTTCCAGAAGCGATACGATCCTTGTCAGCAGCGTGCCGGCAAAGGCGGACGCAAAGGCGACCGCAAAGACCCAGAGAGTTCCGCTGTCCGGGATCAGCTTGATGGTCATCATGGAATTGCACATGTAGTTCACGACACTGCATAGACCCGCCAGAATGGGAAACCACCACCAGGCAGTTCCGACTCCCAGACGCAGTCCGGTAAAGAAATTGACCACCGGCACCAGAAAAAAGAATACCAGGAGCAGACCGATCGGGTCATCCCCGAAGATCCAGTACAGACGGCTGAAAATGATCACTCCCAGCATGATCAGCAGATAGATAATGATCGTCGTTTTTTCTTTTTGGGTCAGAGATCTAAACATATACACAAGATCCGCAAGACCGGCGGATCACAGTCAACAGAATTATAGCACGGCGTATTCAGCGGTTCTTATTCCGCTTTCACGCGTTTGGCAGTAAGCACGTCATAGAACAGGATCCCGATAATGACGATCGCAGCACCGATCAGAGAATAGGTGCCCAGCACTTCCTTATAGAAGATCGCGACCAGCACCGGATTCAGGATCGGCTCGATGGCGTTGATGATCGAGGCGGTCACCGGTTCGGTATACTTCGTTCCGGTCGTGAAAAAGATATAGGCAATACCCACCTGCACGCTTCCCAGCACAAACACCGCTGTCAGCACACCGGGTGTGAACACTGTCTCCTTCAGCACCAGCGGAGAAAGAAAGATCCCGCAGAAGAGCTGACCGAAGAAAACGGAGGATAAGGCATCCCCTTTCTCAAAGCGGTTCAGCAGAAAGACCAGCGCATAAGTAATGCCGGATAATAACGCGAGGATATCTCCGAGCCATCTGCCGGTCGACATGCTGTCGAGGAAGAAGCATACGATCCCGATCAGTACGATAAAGACCGTGATAAGCGCGGTCCTGTCCGGCTTCTGGCCGAAAAGGAAATACATGAAAACGATGATCCAGATCGGAGCCGTATACTGAAGAACGATCGTGTTGCCGGCGGTCGTAAGTTTGTTGGCAACGGCATAAAGTGTCGTTGTTGCCGCTAACGCAACGGCGCCGAACAGAACCGTTCCGTTGCATTTGAGAGGATGTTTTATAAAACGGATATACAGACCAATCACACAGCAGGCGATCAGATTCCTTGCGCCGTTGATCGCCAGAGGATTCCAGGGGATGATCTTCATGAGCAGTCCGCCTAAAGAGAAGCACAAAGACGCCGCCAACATAGCTGCAATGCCCAGTCTTCTTTTCTCGGCAGATACTCTGTTCATGAAAACCCTCCTGTTTCTGTTGTCCATTATACTCGCATCTGCCTGTTATACAGATAATTCGCTTTCAGCAGAATGATTTTTCCGCAACGCTGAAGCGGCTGTCCTGACACTCTGCTATACTGAATGCAGAGGTAGTTGTTATGAATAATCTCAAAGTATTGCTGACCGCACTGGTCGTTATCGGATTTGTGCTGCAGATCCTTTTCATCAAAGTCGAACACGAGGAAAAATACGTCCTGGCGGATATCCTGAAAGGCAGCGCTTCGCTGATGTTCGTGATCATCGGCTGGCTGGCGTATACCCGTGTCAATAATCCCTTCAACAAACTGTTCTTCTATGGACTCATCTTCGGAATGACCGGTGATATCCTGCTGAACCTGCGCTTTGTCTTCAAGAAGAACGGACAGAAGATCTTCCTTGCCGGCATCCTGGCCTTCCTGATCGGGCATATCCTGTATCTGTTCGCCCTGCTGCCGCAGGCAAGAGCACCCTGGCTCTATTACTTCGCCGCAGCCGGCGCTTTGGCGGCCGCAGGCCTGCTGATCTACATCTTCAAGACGATGGACGTGAAGCTTGCATTCAAGATCTTCGGCGTCTTCTATCTCGGCGCGGTCTTCATCATGAGCGCGATCGCGATCGGCATCGCTATCTTTATTCCCAACACCAGATCACTGATCTATGCCATTGGCGCTGTCCTTTTCACAGCGTCGGACGTCGTGCTGATCTTCAACACTTTCTCCGGCGTTACGAAATTCTCGATGCGCATCACCAATCTTTTGCTGTATTACATGGGTCAGATCCTGATTGCGGTCTCTCTGTTCTACTGATCAAAGCTGATATATTCAATGTTTTTAGAAAGTGAGCAGCACGATGTGCTGTTTTCTTTATCTTTATTCCGAATCAAAACGGGAAATGAAACGCAGATGCTATAATGAAAAACAGGAGAATAGATCTATGTCCAATAAGAAACCGCATGAAGACCGGAACATCGCCCGTCTGCGCAAATACCTGAGCGAATGCACAGTTCTGCTGAAGAAGAACGGCGCTTTTCCTTTAAGTGAAGCCGGAAGCATCGCTGCCTACGGCAACGGTGTCCGTCACACCATCAAGGGCGGCACCGGTTCCGGTGAAGTCAATTCCCGTTATTTTGTTACCGTTGAGGAAGGTCTGAAGCAGGCCGGATTTACGATCGTTACCGGCGACTGGCTCGATGCCTATGATGCGATCCGCGAGAAGGCCAAAAAGGATTTCTATGCCAATATCAAAAAGAAGGCAAAGGAGACCAAGACCAGTGTGATCGCCGCCAGCATGGGTGCGATCATGCTGGAACCGGAATACGGTCTTCCGGTCGATAAAGAAGCGGATGCCGCGATCTATGTCCTCTCCCGGATCTCCGGCGAAGGAAACGACCGTCTGGACGTCAAAGGCGATTACCGCCTGACTGACGCGGAAGTGCGCGATATCCTGGCACTGAATAAGAAGTTCGAAAAGTTCATGCTGGTGATCAATACCGGCGGACCGGTCGACCTGACAGAAGTCAACAGTGTCGGCAATATCCTGGTCTTATCTCAGCTCGGCACTGAGACCGGCTGCGCTGTAGCGGATCTTTTGCTGGGGAAGACCTCCCCATCCGGAAAGCTTTCCACCAGCTGGGCTGCCTATAAAGACTATGAGATCGAGAGCTTCGGTGAAAAAGACGATACCTTCTATACCGAAGGGATCCATGTCGGCTACCGTCATTTTGACGCAGCAGAGAAGAAACCTTTATACCCCTTCGGCTTCGGCTTAGGTTACAGCGAATTCACTGCGGATCATAAAAGGACCTATGCGAACGGCACTGTCATCACCGTTGCGGCGGAAGTCGAAAACTGCGGTTCTTATAAAGGAAAAGAAGTCGTCCAGGTCTATGTTTCCGCCCCAGAAGGGAAACTTGAAAAAGAAGTTAAATCTCTTGCCGGCTATGCAAAAACAAACGAACTTGCCTCCGGAGAAAAAGACGGGCTGAGCGTATACTTCGATCTGCGTGACTTTGCAAGTTACGATGAGAAGAGAAGCGTCTATGTCCTGGAAGCAGGTGACTATATCCTTTCTCTGGGAACGAGCAGTGACAACGCACGACCGGTCTCTGTTCTCCGTCTTGCAGAAGAATATATCGTCCGCAAAGTTGCCAATAAACTAGTCGGCAATGTCAACGAAAAACAGTATCCCAAACGTGTCCTGCCTTCCACAGAAGGACTTCCGGTCATCAAAATCGATCTCAGCAAATGCGTTACTGAAGTGATCGATTACAGCGAGACGGAATATACCGATCCGGAACTGAACGGACTGAGCAACGAAGAGCTTGCCTATCTGAATATCGGTTCCTTCGATCCGAAAGGCGGTGCGCTAAGCATTATCGGCAATGCTTCGATGTCAGTAGCCGGAGCAGCCGGTGAAAGCACATCCCAGCTCAAAAACAAGGGGATCGGCGTACTGGTCGGTGCAGACGGTCCTGCCGGACTTCGTCTTTCCCGCCATTACTATGTGGACAAAAAAGGCATCCATCCGATCGGCTCCACAATGCCGGAAACGATCGTCGAACTTCTTCCCAAACCGATCAAATGGCTGATCGCGTTCAATTCCCGTCCGAAGAGAAACGCCACGATCTTTGAACAGTACACGACCGCTCTGCCGATCGGCACAGCGATCGCCCAAAGCTTCAATGATGAACTCGCAAAAGAATGCGGCGATATCGTCGGGGAAGAGATGGAGATC
>JAILCN010000011.1 GCA_024680365.1 Solobacterium sp. | reverse complement strand
GTGGAAGTTCGGTTTGATGGCAGTGATCTGACCGGCAGAATTCTTTTCAAATTCATATTCGATGCCGAATCTTGACAGAGCGAGGTTCCAGTGTGCTTCCGCGTTTTCCTCGTCGTTTTCAAGGATCGCCGTATAGGCACGGATCGCTTCATCAAAGTCATAGTTCATACGTGCGTCGTTCGCACGGTTCATGGATTCGATCAGCTTGTCATCCCGCAGGCTCATATCGGCAACGGGAGTGCCGCACGATTCGCAGTACCTGCTTTCCGGCTGCAGCGTATCGCCGCAGACTTTACATTTCAGTAAGATCATGATCTGTCTTTCCCCCTGTTAATACTTTCTTTTCGTTGGATCAAGCGGTTCCAGGAATCCTTCTCCCAGCACATCTTCATAAGTGCTGCGAAGATCTTCCCATTCTTCCCCGACAAAATCAGCCACCTGTTCTCTCAGTGCGAATTCCTCATGCATCTTCTTCTCATAATTTATGTTTCTGACGATATTTACAATGCCGAGGCCAAGAACATACGCTGCCGGGAAGAAGCCAATGATCAATGCGACATCAAGACTGCTTCCTCCTGCCCAGACAAACAGCATATTGAGTATGCCGGTTGCCAGTGCGGCAACTGCGGGAATAAAGCGTTCCATCGCAATTGAGGAGATGATCGTGAAGACCGATGTGAGTATTACACCGGTATAGCGTCTTCCAGCCGGAATCACAAACATGAAGGCGGCCATGGCAATTGCTGCCGTGATCGTACCGATCCATGCCTGGGAACTGTCGATACCGGGTTCTTCAAGACCCTCGTTGGCGGAAATAATTGTCTTGTACTGTCTGTACAATGAATTGTTCTTCTTTTCCAGCGCCTTGAAATAATAGCCGTCATAATCCTCTCTGCTTCCAATGCGCTTCATTGCTTCGATACCGGTATTGCACAGATCGATCAGGCCTTTGGCATCTTCGTGATACGCCACGCTTCTGACCAGAAGATCCAGCGCCTTTCCATAATGGTACTGACCGATCAGTTCGCGTGCTTTTGCAATGTTCTTTTCAGCTTCATTTGCGAGTCTTTCATTCTCTGCTTTGACATACAGTTCCTGTTTTTCCTGGGCGACGCGCGTGTCATACAGCTTTCTGATACTTTCAATGCGTGTTTTCAGGGCATTGTCGCCGTACGTCATGATGCGTCTGTAGTTGTTGCTCTTTGTCCAGTCTGTCTGCAGATCCTTAAGCCTGACCGGTTTGTCTACTTCATATTCTGCCAGCAGCTTGTAATAGAATGCCTCGCCGTTGTGCGCGTCGTAGTTCATCAGGATCTTTTCAGCTTCGCTGTTTACCCTCTTGAAATCCTTCTGCGCCAGCGCCTGCTTCATGTTTTCAACGAGCAGCTGAACAGCTTTCTTTTCGTCAACATCCGCAACGGCACCTTTCTTTGTGTAGTTCAGAACACCGTCTGTCAGCTCGAGAAGCGTCTTTCTGCCTTCATATACCCGGGCATCGCCGGCAGGAATATCAGCAGGTAGTTCTGCGGCTGTCATTCCCTTCAGAACAGGAATGATATGTCTCGATGAGTCATTCTGCATTCTCTGCAGATATCTCTTCCACTCATTCTTTACCCAGGTCGATGTCAGGTATTCCGGCTTTGTGCCGACCAGGATCATCACTTTGGCAGTATTCAGTGCGGCATAAATAAACGGTTCATATGCCAGACCTGCTCTCTCTTCATTCAGAGTGACGCGGGCATAGAAGACATTCAGATTGCCTAAGGAGCTCAGACGTTCATAGATCTCTGAAGCAATGCGGCTGTCTTCTGTCGCCTGACCGGTCTGATCATCTGTCGCTTTATAACTGATAAAAACGTCATAGGATTTTTCCAGAGCTGCTGCGTTTGCCATTTTCGCGTAGCGGCTCTGTACTTCCGCGATATACTTCGCGTCTTTTTCATATACGGCTTTCTGCTTTTCATCCGCATATTCCAGCGCTTTGAGATAGTCCGCATTCTGCAGAATGGATTTGCTGTCCATGCGGTTCAGAGTCGGTCTTCTGATCTCTCCGGCAGCAGTTTTTTCCGTTTCATAACGGATGCCGAAATGGCTGAGTACTTTGCCCCAGTATGCTTCAGCACTTTCCGGATGATTCTCCAGATATGTCTGATACGCATAGAAAGCTTCATCGTAGTCTCCCTGAGCAAGGCTGCGTTCAGCCATGTTCAGCATGGCTGTGCTGTCTTTCCCAGCGTTCTCATCAAACCCCTCCGGTACAGGAAATGGTTTGACTGTTTCCGCAAACACACTTCCGCATGACGGACAGACCCAGTAGCCAGGCTTTTCTTCGACAAGAATATCCTGGCAGTTCTGACATAGTTTAAGCATATCCCCTTTGATCTCCTATTCTGTATAAATATATGAAACCATGATTCCATTATCATACAAAACCATGGAAATGGATAGAAAAATGCTGAAAGCATAAACAGTTCAAAAAAGACGGCATGCCATATCATGCATGCCATCTCTCTTCATTTCCTGTTTCAGATTCTTTTATTCTTTCCCTGTCAGTTTCTTCA
>JAILCN010000059.1 GCA_024680365.1 Solobacterium sp. | reverse complement strand
GGCTGACCGTGCGCCGGTTCTCAAGACTCACGGGCGTTAATCGCGACGTCGTGCAGAGAACACAGTGAGTCAAAAAGAACCGTCCCTACTGACTCAACCAAAAAAAGAACACCGACGGAGGCACTTCGTAAGGAAGTGCCTTCTTCACGTTTGAATGCGAGATAATTGACCACGCCAGTCAGCAATGGTACAATGGTTAAAACAAATCAGAGTTTGTAGAGGAGAAATGAAAATGGAACAAAAGGCAATACCTGTCACTTCGGAACTAAATCGTGACAAGGTAATTATTCGAACCAGTATCATTGGAATACTGACAAATGTGTTTCTGGCAGCTTTCAAGGCAGTGATCGGCATTATATCCAACTCCATCGCTGTCACTTTGGATGCCGTTAATAATCTTTCGGATGCCCTGTCCTCTATCATTACAATCGTAGGGACGAAACTTGCCGGGAAACTTCCCGACAGGAAGCATCCCCTCGGATATGGCAGGATCGAATATCTCAGCGCGATGGTCGTTTCGGGGATCGTTCTCTATGCAGGTATCACTTCCGCTGTGGAATCGGTCAAGAAGATCATCCATCCCGAAAAGCCTGATTACAGCATCATTTCTCTCGTTATCATTGCGGTAGCCGTCATCGTCAAAATCATTCTCGGAAGATATGTGAAGGTGAAAGGCGAACAGGTCAATTCCGGGTCTCTGGTTGCATCCGGTTCTGACGCAATGTTTGATGCCATTCTATCGGGCTCCGTTCTGGCTTCTGCGATCATTTTCATGGTGAGCGGCCTTTCGCTTGAAGCATACGTAGGCGTTGTGATAGCCGGCTTCATCATCAAGGCCGGAATCGAAATGATGATAGAAACGCTAGATGAAATCCTTGGGGTCAGGGCAGATCAAGAGAAAACGGACAAGATCAAGGAGATGCTTTCCGATGAGCCGGAGGTCAGAGGCGCCTATGATCTGATCATGTACAACTACGGTCCTGATAAGGACTATGCTTCCGTTCATCTTGAAGTACCTGACACGATGACGACAAGAGAATTTGATAAGCTGACAAGAAAGCTGGAAAGAAAAATCTACAAAGAAAGCGGCGTTGTCCTCGCGGGCGTTGGCCTGTATTCCTATAACACAGGCAACGATGAAGCCGCTGAAATTCAAAAGGATGTCCATGAGCGTGTCATGGCCCACGACTGGGCTGTTCAGCTTCATGGGTTCTATGTCGATGTAGGAGCGAAGGAAATGACCTTTGATGTAGTGATGAGCTTCGATATTAAGCCGAGAGAAGGGCTTCAAATCATATATGATGAAATAAAGGCAGCTTATCCGGAGTACGAGATCCAGATTGCACCGGATGTGGATGTTTCGGACTGAAAGGTAACTTCCAGTTTGAGAGGCCAGTGATATGACAGAAGCAGAACTTTATAAAGAGCTCGGAGCCTTGACAAAAGAGAAGGACAGATGGAAAGAGAGCATTCCCTATGTTTCGTCTCTTCTGAATCATGACTCCGTAAAGATACAGGCAAAGGCGCTGTGGCTGCTGGGCGAGATGGGGCTTAAGTATCCTGAGTCCGTACAGGATGCGGTTCCGGTGATTGTTTCCTTCCTTGATAACCCGGAGCCTCTTTTGCGGGAGCGTGCGGTAAACGCCCTCGGCAGGATCGGACGGGGCGACTATTCCTTGATTGCGCCGTACTGGACGGACCTGTTCCGCTTTGCCTCGGACGAGGCGGCGAAGGTCAGACTCAGCTTCATCTGGGCGTCGGAGAACATCGCAACGAACACGCCGGACGTTTATGCGGAACATATGCCGATCTTTGAAACGCTTCTGCATGACACGGATGATAAGGTCAGAATGGAAGCGCCGGAGATCTTCCGTGTTCTCGGCAAGCGCAGGCCGGGGGTTGTCAGACCGTATGAGGAAGAACTGCGAACAATCACAGAGACAGACGAAAACCGCATCGTGAGGATACACTGTCTTAGCGCGATCAGAGCAATGGGAATGAAGTAAACAGATCGGAGTTTGTGAGGAAGAATATGATCATTCAGCAAATTAGAAACGCTACATTGAAAATAAAGTATGGCGGCATTACTTTCCTTATTGACCCCTGGTTTCAGGATCAGGGAACCGGTTTCTCCGCCAAAGTAGTCAGGCCGGAAATGCAAGGGATCAAATGCCCGATGAATGCTCTGCCGGATGCCCCGGAACGCATTCTGACAGATGTTGATTATTGCCTTGTTACGCATCTTCACTTTGATCATTTCAGCCTGGATTATCTTCCTGTGGATCTGAGAATCATCGCGCAGAATGATGAGGATGCGGAGAAAATCCGGGAGATGGGCTTTGCTCATGCAGCCGCTTTTGAATCGGATTCCCTGACCATTGGCGGAGTTGTAATCCATAAGACGAAGGCTATTCACGGAGACAGTGAAGAAATCGTTCAAAAGATGGGCGAAGTCTGTGGATATGTATTCGAGGCTCCTGGGGAAAAGTGCCTGTACCTCGCCGCTGATACCGTATACTGCCCGGAAGTGGAACAGACAATCAGATGCTATCATCCGGAGGCCATGATTCTGAACTGCCGCGAAGCGACGACACCGCTTGGCAGATTGATCATGAACCTGTCGGATGTCGAAAAGGTATGTCAGGCGGCTCCGCACGCGATCGTGATGGCATCTCATCTGGACAGTGTCAATCACGCTCTGCTTACACGGAAAGACATCAAAATGTTTGCAGACAGGAGAGGCCTTTCCATGCTCCGGGTTCCGGAAGACGGAGAATATACAACTATCTAAATCGGAATTTGAAAAGGAGATTGAACATGGAGAAAAAGACAACGCCTGTCACTTCAGAACAAAACCGTGACAAGGTCATTATTCGGACCAGTATCATTGGAATACTGACAAACGTGTTACTGGCGGGTTTTAAGGCGGTGATCGGCATTATATCCAACTCTATCGCCGTCACTTTGGATGCCGTTAATAATCTGTCGGATGCCCTGTCCTCTATCATTACGATCGTTGGGACGAAACT
>JAILCN010000007.1 GCA_024680365.1 Solobacterium sp. | reverse complement strand
TCCCACTTTCCAGTTTTCCTCCAGCAGTTTCTTTGAAACATAGGCGCGCCTGGCAAACATATTGCGCCGCTCGATCATCTCTCCGTAATACTTCCGGTTGTCCGCAAATTCCCGCACCATTGCCTCATCTGCTTCCCGGTCTGTATCGATCTTCGAGAGAGCTGTATCCCAGATCCTCTTGTCATCCGCTACATTGCGCAGCACTGCCGCCAGCTTCTCCATCTCTTCTTCCGGGATGTGCAGATCGATCTGCTGTTCCGATCCCGGCTTATGTCCGTGATCCTCGTACGTCCACACCAGCATGGTTCCGTCCCGGTACACCTGGGCTTTGGCAGCACCGAGATTTTCTTTGTCAGTGTAGAAGATGAAGAGATCGGACAGACGGTTATTCACATGCCAGTCAAATTCGGTGCCGTTCTTTCCGTTCATGTAGTATACGGCTCCGCCCTCTTCCAGCATGTCATCTGTGACGTCTTTGAGGTGCTGTCTGATTTCTTCTTTCATGTGCTTTGTGATGTCCTGCAGGATCGGATGCATAGTATTTCTCCTGGTTACTTTAATACGAGCTTCAGAAAACGTTTGTCATTCATCTGCTCGTTTGTGATGTATGTGCCGTCATGGAACAGCGCCCAGGTCGTGACGGGCGTCGGGGCGTTCTGTGCCGCTTCCCTTGTCGTCAGCTGTACAGCCTGGAACGGGATCCCGTTCTGCTTTGCCGTTTCCGCCAGGATGGGAACATACTTCGCGTTGAACGGGCACTGGTTTGTATAGTACACGACATAGCCGTTCAGATCTGTATGCGGATGCTTCGCGCAGGCTTTGAACCGCGGCACTGCGGCATTCTTTTCAAATGGATGATACCACAGCTGGATGCCGTTGTCCGCTTCATCCGCGACAGAAAACCCTTTGTGCTGCAGGAACTTCGGATCAGACAGGAACGGTTTTTTCTTCGCGCTGGAAAGGACGCAGAGTCCCTTCTTTCCCTGTTCCCGGCTGTCTGTGATGCAGGCGTTCAGCAGATCATCCGCGTATCCGTGTCCCTTGAAGGAACCGGATACCCACAGGCAGTCAATGTACATGTATCCGTCTGCCTCAATGGGATTCCAGGCGTATTCCGCCGGAATGTATTCAATGAAACATTTGCCGCGCTCCGAGCTCTTCAGAAACACGAGTCCTTCGTCCAGTCTGTCTCTCAGCCACGCTTTCTTGGATGAGACCTGGATATCTTTGTTGTTGGAGATCGCGCAGCAGATATGTTCCTGTTCCAGATTCTCCTGTGTCAGTCTGATATATTCCATGCCTGCCTCCTTCACTCATTTCTTCCGGATTGGATGCCGGATCACTGTTTTCAGCTTTGCGGGATCTGTGCGTCTTGCGTCGCTAAGATAGATCTCATGATGCATGCGTTCAGTAAAATCATTTTCGTATCCGTTTTCTTCCAGATACTGATCCATCAATGCAACTGTTGCCGGCTCGTCATCATACGGTCCGATGTGCATGCACTGCACGCACAGTCCTTCTTCGACCGTCAGAAACTCCGCTTTGGAAAAGTCCGCGTTCTTCTTCCGCTCTGCTTCCGCTTTTGCCCATTCAAAGTCTTTTTCTGTCACAAAATCCGGCAGCCGGAGCACGGAGATGAAGCGGAACAGGTCTTTGCGGGTGTAGTCGATTCCCGCAATGCCGTTCTGTTCCCAGAAGCCTTCCAGCGGAGGCACCACATAGTCAAAGTATCCTTCGATCTGATGACCGGACCGCCGGCTCATTTTGATCGTATAGGCAATGCCGTAAAGAATGCCGATGGACTGCTTGTATGCACTGTTTTCCGCATTGGGATCTCCCTCGCCGCGGACAGCGATATAGTTCATCTTCGGAACGGTGATGATCTGCGGCTTTGCTTTGGGAAGATAAAACTCTTTGTATTCTTTCTTGAAATCAAATGCCATACCTTACTCCTTCTGGAATGAACCGATCTCGATCAGATTGCCCTCCGGATCAGCGATATAACAGGTCCGCTGTCCCCAGGGTTCCGTCACCGGCCCCATGACGCTGACTGCGCCTTTGTTCATCACTTCTTCATATGCCTGATCGACTGCCGCGTAGTTTTCCACGCTCAGAGCGATCTCGTAATGTCCGCAGATGCCGCTGCAGTATGTGAATGTATTGCCTGTCATCTTTTCCAGATCTTTTTTCCGATACAGCAGAAACAGCGTACCGTCTTTAATCAGAAAGACGTTGCTGGTGTCTTCCTCTTCTTTGATTTCAAAGCCAAGCACGTCTCTGTAGAAGCGGATCATTTTTCCCATATCATCGACCATGATCCCGAAGCCGTCCAGTTTCATTTTCATCATCATTCGTATACCTCTTTCAGTTCCTGCGCCGTCCTGCGCAGTGTTTCTCTTGCCTCAGCAGGTTCCAGGATCTCTGCCTTTGCCCCGAATGTCAGGATCCATGTCAGAAAGCTTTCCGGATCTGTATAGCTCGTACTGAAGAGCAGTCTGCCGTCTTCCGTTTCCGTAAAACAGTCCGGTCCGAATTCCTCGATCAGACGCCATTTCACCTCCGGCGCAAACAGCACTTTTACCTGATAGCCGCCGGGAAAGACAGTCTCATTGGACAGATCCGGATACGGCACCTGTCTGCCTTCAAATGTCTGTTCTGTTTCTCTGAGCTGATCCATGCGGTTCAGCTTGAACAGCCGGAAATCCTTTCTGGCATGACACCAGCCCCAGACATACCAGCTGGACCAGCGGAAGATCAGATAATACGGTTCGATCTCCCGTTCGCTCTCTCCGGAAGGCGCATAGTAAACAAAGCGAAGCAGACGGTGGTTCTCAATCGCGTCCTGTACCGCTTCGATCTTCGGGGCAAGCCGTTCCCGGTTCCAGGCGGAAAGATCGATCAGAACAGAGTCTCTGCCGCTGACAAACCGGGATGATCCGCTCTGGATCTTTTCCATCAGCTGGCTGTAATAGCGGCTGCCGCTGACGCTGTCAAGACTGCGCAGTCCGGCCAGAATGACCTGCACATCCTTTGAAGACAGCACCGTCCGGTCCATCCGGTAGCCGTCCATGATGCGGAAACCGCCGCCGGTCCCCTGCATGGACGCGATCGGAATGCCGGCCCGGCACAGCGCGTCAATATCACGGTTTATCGTTCTTCGGGACACCTCGAACTGTTCCGCCAGTTCCGGTGCGGTCGTCTGTTCCTTCTGCAGCAGGACAGACAGGATCCCGATCAGTCTGTCGATCTTCATCTTTCACCTCATCATCAGTATAACAACAGTAACATGACACCATTATGTCATGTTTAAAAAAGAAGTATGGAAAAAGACAGTTTTCACTGTCTCATGAATGAAAGGATCTGTTCTGCGGTCTCTTCCTGCTGTGCTTCCGGAGTGATCTCAGCTGTTCCGTCCCCCTTCTGCGCGCCGTAGCAGCCAAAACCGGCATGGTTCCCGCCGGGGATCAGCACTTCCTGATACCCGCCCTGCAGGTTGTTCTTTCCCTGTTCGTACCTGGCCTGCTTTACCACCTGATCCTTTGTGCCAAGCACCAGCAGCGCTTTCTGCGGCAGCGGCTTGTCGGCATAGGAGGCAAGCAGAATGACGCCTTCGATCCGGTCCGGATGGGATGCGGCATAGCGGCCTGCGATCACGCCGCCGAGGGAATGTCCGCCGGTCCAGACATGTTTGTACGAAGACACATCGACAGCGTCTGCCTTGTTCATCGAAAAGACAGAAAGATGAAACGGCACCTTCAGAAGCGCAGCATCAACGCCTTCTTCCGCCAGGCGTCTGAGAAGCGGCGCGTAGGCACGCTCGTCGACTTTTCCGCCCGGATAGAAGATCAGAAGATCATCACTGCCGCTGCCGTCCAGGAAGTATCCATAGGCTGTTTTTTCCACGGTGACTTCCGGATCGCTCACCAGAGCAGCCAATGCAGTTTCTTCCGCCGGATCATACAGCGAAAGCCATCCGAAGGAGATGCCGGTCAGAAGCAGAAATACTGCCAGAATGCTGAAGAGGATGCGCTTTTTCTTTTTCAGAGCCATTCGACTTCTCCGGTGCGGATGTTATACAGAGCCGGCAGTACCTGAATGCCGGTATGACGGATCACTTCATCCTCCGCGATCTGTTTCGCCATCGCCCTCGCATTGTTTCTTGCGACTTCATCAACGAGCAGCCCTTCTCTGATGGAGGGACGGATGCGTTTGATGATGGAAGGAATACTGCCGGGAACCGGTCCGCCCTGGCAGGCTGCCGTGACAGCGCCGCAGCTGGTGTGACCGACCACAACGCACAGCGGACTGCCAAGATGTTCCGCACCGTATTCAATGGAGCCAAGCACGACTTCGTCTACGATGTTTCCGGCATTGCGGATCACGAACAGATCACCTAGTTTCTGATCAAAGAAGATCTCCGGCGCGACCCGGCTGTCCGAACAGCACAGCACCACCGCATAGGGGACCTGTCCGCCGCATAATACGCCGCGGATCTCCGCGTAGTCGTCCTTCGGCGTCAGTTCGCCTCTGACAAAACGTTCATTGCCTTCCTTCAGAAAGGCCAGCGCTTCTTCCGCGCTTGTGACTTTTTCAGCCGGCAGATGTAAATGCATGGTATTCTCCTTTCCTGGCTTCAGCCGCGGATCTTCTCCGCGAGCGTTTCACAGAATGTTTCAAACTGTTTCCGGATCTCAGAGGAAGAGAAATCGTATTTTCTTCCTTCTTCAACGTCGTTGTTCAGATAGATAAACATCCAGGGTCCCCGGCTGCCGGAAGAGGCATCGTCTTTCCGTTTTTCTGCCGTTCCGCCGTTTACCAGACTGATGAACTGCATCCATTCCTCTTCGCTCAGCTCACCGCTCCCCTTCGCGGTCGTATCTTTTTCTGTCGCCGGTCCGTAGTCGTCTTTCCGTTCTCTTGTTTCATGGAAGAACATGTGTTTCCCGTCTTCTGTATAAAAGCGGTAGCGCTGATAGTACGCGTTGTAGTTGATGTTCTCGAACGTATAGTAAAAATCCCGGATGTCTTCTTCCTTTGTATCGGTCCCGATCCGCAGTTCATTTTTCAGTTTTGTGCATGCGCTCAGCATAAGGCAGAAGATCGTCACTGCCGCAAGGATCCTGTTTCGTTTCATCATTCATTTCCTTTCGATGCCGAGGCGGACAGATGGATAGCGCGCTTCGGTCACATTGAGAACGTCATAATTGATATTGTTGTCCCGGATCTGTTTGACAAACATCCGGAAATAATCATATTCCTGGAAGTACTGGATGAAGTTGAGGAAGAAATATCCGTTGACCGCTGTCATCTCGATCGTCAGCGGTACATGGGTGGACGGCAGAGCTGTTGAAGGAAGCGCTTCGTATTCCTGGATATAGGGTTCCGCTCCGCCGACATCCGCCTTTCCGACATAGCTGACCGTCGCCGTCAGACAGGCTGAAAGATCCGCCATTCTCTGCCGGCAGACCGCCTGCTTTTCTTCCGCTGTCTGCAGGGTTTCCAGCTGCTTCATCAGCTTCTGATAGTCCCGGATCTCATCCAGCACCATATCGTCGTCCGCCTGCAGCGTCACCATGCCGCGGAAACAGGTCGCCTGTTCGGAGAACGGCATCTTCCGCATCTTTTCCACGTATGGCAGCCGCACGTCACCGACAAGACTCTGATGGGCAAACGGCGCCTTCAGTGCCTTGCGCTGGTTGACGCACATGGCGATCACCGGCGGCAGTGCTGCGTCCGGATGCAGGGCATGGATCGTTCTGGCCAGAAGCAGCGCGGTAATGGTCGCGGGAGAGCCGTCATTGGAGAGATTGAAGCGCATGAATTCCTGTTCGGGAATGCGCAGATTGAACACATAGCTTTCCGGGATCAGATGCGCTATGCCGCCGGTTCCGATCTGAAATGCCGGACTGTGCCATTTTGTGACAAGTCCCTGTTTCTCTTCCGAAAGCGGCAGAAGCGCGGGATCTTCCCATTCACGGGGATCCGGCATGCTGTCCGCAAGACGGACGCCTTCTGTGGAAAGGTCTGTTTCGTAAAACGCGCTGCAGTAGTAATACAGCAGGGTCCTGATCAGCGGGGCGATGCCGCCGCCGTCTGTCAGACCGTGATGCGCGTCGATATACAATCTGTTTTTCCAGTAACAGAACGCGATCAGATGACTGGATGTCTCTTCACTTCCCAGGACTGTCCGCTGATTTGTGCGGATCACCGGAACCGGTTCCGGATTGTCTTCAAAGCAGATCTTTCCGTTTTCTTCCGCAATGCGCACACAGAAATACGGATACCGCTTCATTGTCTGATCCGCCGCAAAACGCAGGATCCTGCCATCTATAAGATCCTTCATTTTCATGGTCAGACGGAAGGTATGCGGATCCGCCTCTGATGTTTCATAGATCGTTCTCAGTTCGGAATACAGATGTCTTTTCATCGTAGTGCTCACTTTCTTATGGTCAAAAAAGCGCTGTCAGAAGACAGCACTCTTCTTACGTTCTGATCTTCAGCATTTCCTCCAGTGATCCGTCATCGTCAAACACGATGAAATCACTGACAGAAAGCTTCACTGCCTGACCTTCCTGCAGTCTGCTGCAGGCATGGCCGTCGGTGATGACGCGGACCAGCGTGTCGCCGACGCGCACGCGGCAGTCATCGGTATCGCCGAGGACTGAGAGACAGCAGAAAAGCCATTCCTTTTTTCAGTTTCATATGTTTTATTCCTCCGAAACATGCAGGCAGGATGTTCTGCCCTGACAGTAAAATCATATCCCCTGTGCCTGAGATTCGCAATGAAAACAAAAAGCCCCGGGAGAATATCTCTCAGGGCAGTTCTTCATAAGTGATCAGGCATTCTGGCGGAGCCACTGGCGGTGCGACACCAGACGGGATACCGACGCCGTGCGCTCTTCACCGGGGAATGTGAAGAGGCCGCCTCTTCCGTTCGCCAGGGTGATAATGTCTTCCACGTCTTCCATGTAGTCTCTGACGGAAGGCTTCACCGCTGCCTTGAAGGGAAGCGGGTACATGGGAATGGTGAATGTGTCTTTGGAATTTCTCACCTTTTCCTCCATGTGGGGCATGATGATCGCCGCGTCCACTTCGTCCTGACGGTCATGAAGCTGATAGAACGGAATGAAGGTAAACGATACTTCATTTTCCAGTCCTTCTTTTTCTGTTTCTTTCTGCAGATGGCGGGCAAAGAATCCGGATGAGAAGCCTTCGCCGCAGCAGATCGCGATTCGCAGCATATTCACGTCACTCCTTTCACACTGACAAGGATACGTGTTTTCGGACCGCTCAGACAGCACTTTCTTCTTCAAAAACAGGACAATTTCCCATACAAGCGTTTACATCCGGTAAGGAAGCCGGGAATCTTTCCGGTACTGCAGCGGCGTCATTCCGCAGGCCTGTTTAAATGCCCGGGTAAAGTAGCTGCTGTCTGAAAAGCCGCAGGCAAAGGCGATGTCCGTGACCGCGTCGTCTGTTTTGTACAGAAGCAGCTTCGCCCGCTCCAGCCGGTATGTCTGCAGGTAGTGATGCGGCGAATCATGCAGGATCTGACTGAACAGTGCGCCGGCCGCGCTTTCCGAAACATTCGCGGCTTCCGCGATCTCCGCCAGCGAGATCGGTTCGTCATAGTGATCCTGGATATGCTTCAGCATTTTCTTCAGAGCACTGACGCGGGTACTTTCACTGCGGGGTTCTTCCGCATGCGGCAGACTGACATACAGCAGATGCCAGACGGCGAAAAAGCAGTGCTCCGCCAGCAGCGGAAACCCTTCCGTGTCCGCCGCGTAGAACATATATGCGCGCTGGATCATATGCAGAACGTCTGCCATCCACTGCTTCCCGGGATCGAGCACGACAAACGGATGATCCTCGTTTTCCGTCAGGGGCAGAACGTATGTCTTTTCCATATATTCACTGACGCATAAGAGCATCGGGTGAAATCTGACGCAGATGAAATCACAGGAAGAAGAAAGTCCCTGATGCAGGATATGCGGCATAATGACAAGACCGCCGCCTTCCCTGACAGTGACCTTCTGATCGTCAAAGAGGAATGTTTTCTCCCCTTTAACCATATACAAAAGCTCAACGTCCTGATGCCAGTGCGCTGTGTCGTCGCTGGAAGGACGCCGGCCGAAGGTACGGGTGATATAGAACGGCAGTTCCTCGTTCTGATAGCGGATCTCTTCATTTTCACGCGTCATTTTCTGCATGACTGCATTGTACCACAGCCCGCTCCGTTCTGCCTGCGTTCAATGAAAACTGCCTTTCTCAGGCAGCTTTTTCATTCATGCGGATGGGCGCCGAGATAGTCGTTCAGACCCGGTACGAACTTTGTCTTTCTTCCCAGACCCTTGCGGAAGATGTACGATGTTCCGTCAGCTTCATCATAATCAGGGAATGCTGCTTTGAGGATCTCTTCACTGTAGGAATCACAGGGAACGATATAATCGATCTTCTCACCGTTTTCCCGGATGCCGACAGACGCGTACATCAGATCGATGTTTCTTGTCCCGAAGCCATCCGGCAGTGCTTTCTTCATGCGTTCCGCCATTGCCTTTGCCGCGTCTTCATCAATGACGCTGAGCAGCGCGATGCCGTATTTCACGCCGGAAGCTTCGTATTCCTTATAGTCAGAGAACAGCACTTCCTGATCACTCATGCCTTCATAGGAGAGCTTTTCTCTGTGCAGTTCCTTGAACAAGGCGTCCGTGTCGCTGACGCCGGCCAGCTTTGCCAGCGCTGTGACAGCTTTCCGGTCAGCATCGGTCGTGGTCGATCCCGTCAGATTGTCACTGTCGGAAAGAACAGCGCCGAGCATCAGATACGCGGTCTTTTGATCGATCTCGAGACCGTAGTTGAGATAATCCAGCCAGATGATGGTGGCAGTGGAGCCGATCGGCTTCGCTTCATAGACCAGCTGATGACCGGTGTTCACCGTTCCTACGCCATGGTGGTCCAGAATGCCGACGATATGCGCGTCCTGCATGCCTTCCGCAGCCTGGGCGTATTCACTGTGGTCGACCAGGAAGATGTTTTCTCCGGAGGCGTCCTCCAGTACTTCAGGCAGTTCCATGCCGGCCTGTCTGAAAAGGTATTCAGTCTCATGATTCACCTGTTCCGTGATCCTTGCCTCTGCCGGATACTCGAGCAGAGTCAGGAAGCGGGCGTACGCGACAGCGCTGCATACCGTATCCGAATCCGGACTGCGGTGGCCGATCACGTATACGGTTCCCTCACCGATGCTCATGTTCGCGATGCTGACACGGTTGAGTTCATACAGTTCTGCGCGTGCTTTCTGCATCTCGCTGACGCCGCTGTTTTTTCCCATGTAATAGCCGCCGGCCGCAAAACACAGGGCTGCTGCGCTCAGCACGATCGTGCGGAGCCATTCAAATTTTCTGTTCATAGCTTTTTATCCTCTTTTGTCAGATCGTTTCTGATGCTGTAGGTTTCAACTTCATCCGATGTGATCAGCACAGATTCCTGATGGAAGAAGACACACAGATCTTTCGCGATCTCTTCGATCAGCTCCCGTTCGACCCCGATCAGGGAAAGTACCAGCGTGTTCTCTTCTGTATACTCACCGTTCTCATGGATATAGCCGCCCTGGATCAGCTGGACGGAAAACGGAACTTTGTAGCTGACGCAGACACGTTTGAGAACAGAGAGATATTTGGATGTTTCATGTTCCTGCTTTTTGGTGTCCTGATCATTCAGGCCGATATAGATGGTGGTCTGCTTCATGGGATACCTCCGTTCTCTGAAAGAAGCGGCGTTCTCTGCCGCTTCTCCCGTTTATGCTTTACTGATTGTAATTTTATAGGTTTCTTTCGCAAAGTCCAGCTGAAGCTCTGCTGTTCCGAAACTGTTCTTCCAGGTGATGCACATTTCTGAGCCGTTCAGTTCAGAACTGATCTCGGCATCTTCGGAGAAGATCGGACAGGTGTTTCTGCATCTCAGCATTTCCAGCTGTTTCAGAACAACGTCTTTCTGCAGGGCTTCTTCGATCTGTTCTTTTGTCAGGTTCGTGCGGTTGATCTCTTTGTGGCCGCCTTCGCCTGCTCTCTTCATGCCTTCGTAATCATTTTTGCCGGCAAAGAGATCGAGATACCAGACCTGCGGCTTGCCCGGCATGAACAGCTGCAGGGCTCTTGCCATTAACATTCTGTTATCGTCTTCACCCAGAGCGCTGTAGTATGTCGCGTTGACCTGGTAGTAGACGTTCTTGGCGCCGTGGAGGTCCTTGACGTAGCCGCCTCTGTCGACGGTTGCCCGGATGACGTTCTGGATGCTTTCTTCATCCAGCAGTCCCTTCAGGTCAAGGAGCGGGATCCCGTCATGGCAGCCCAGCATGTTGACAGTCTGGATCTTCTTTTCGATGATCTCATCCATCCACTTCTTCAGATAAGATCCGTTTTTTCTCTCAAACGCGTCGATGACCAGACCCGGCAGGAAGAAGTCATAGACCATGTATCCCTTTTCCGCCAGGACGTCATAGATCTTCTCTTCATAGGAAGCGTGGATCTCCGGCAGGACTGCCAGGCCGTTGGCTTTCGCGATGTCGTTGATCTTCTCAAGCAGATCCCATGTGCCGGGATCGTTGAGGAAGTTGCGCTCGCCCGGTTCCTTCGGCGCGTATGCGAAGGCGTCCAGTCTGACGATGGAAGCACCGTAGCCGGCCAGCTTCTCAAGTGTTTCACGGTAATAGTCCCAGACCAGCGGGGACTTGATGTTCAGGTCCATCTGGCCAAGATACGTTCTCTTATTTCTGACATAATCCAGAACAGGTTCTCTGTATTTGTTCCATCTGCCGAAATCGATCGTATCCAGCTTTTTGTCAGAGCTGTCGAAGATCGCGGCGATCTCGCAGGCAGCTGCGTACTGCAGGTTCAGATCTTTCACCAGATCATAGGCGCTGAGATCGGGATAGTTGACTTCCTGATAGAAGGTATTCCAGTACGGAACGTCTCTGCCGTCCGGGAAGCGGACCATCAGGATCGGCAGGCCTGCCTTGCGGAAGAACATCCTGTCGAGATACTTCGCGTCCGGCTGGATATAGCCTGCTTCTGTCATCTCGCCGCAGCCGTCCCAGAATTTGTTCCAGTCGATGAAGAAGTCGCGGTATTTCGCGTCATCGCCGTTTTTCACGATGTCCTGGAACTGCGGGGAAAGCACGGAAATATGATTCAGAACGAAGTCCATCAGAAGACGGATATCCAGCTTCTTCAGCTCTTCGATGTCTTCTCTGGACGCATAGGCTTCATTGAGGTCGTAGTTGATCACGGAGAAACCGCGGTCAAGGTCTGTATTGAATACGCTGGGCAGAATGTAGAAGGATTCAAACGCGTCCCTGAATTCTTCTTTTTTCAGCACGCTGACGATGTCCGCCAGAGTTCCGCCCATGCTGTCGCAGTATGCGTTCAGCAGTGTTCCGGTCTTGACTCTGTCTGCCATGTTACTGTTTCAGGACCTCGCCTTCCTTGGACATAACGACGTCCGCGTTTTCCATTCTGCGGTCAAGCTTTTCCTGCTCGATCTCAAGGACCATCGTGACAAAGGCGGAATCTGCCTTGCCGTCTCTGGCCCGGAACAGACGGTATGCCTTTGTTTCTTCCGGCGTGGAACGCAGGCAGACGGAGATATCAACGCCTGTGACTTTCTCACTGCCGCTGTGCGTCCATTCCAGCAGAAGCACGTCGGTATCTGAGAAATCGATCTCGTCATACCATCTGGCGTCTTCCGTTCTTCCCATGCGCTTCATCCAGATCTTGTCTGCGCCTTTCTTGAAGGCATCGAGCACCCAGTTGACCTGGTTGTAGTCCTGTTCCTTGTCTTCGCCGAGGTAGCCTTTCAGACCTTCTCTGCCGTATGCCTGATAGATCTTCAGCCACGGATATGCCTCAGCTTCCTTCGGATCACTGTCGGTCTCTTTCTTCCACAGCTCATTCAGCACTGCCTGGGCATCTGTGCTGTAGGCATTCTCTTTCAGAAGTCCCTTCAGGCCTTCGGAGCGGAAAATCGAAACGCGCTCAGCGTCATTGTATTCGGGGATGCGTCTGGGATAGTTGTCGCCGGACATCGCGTATGCTTTGATTCCTGCCTGGTTCAGATAGTATGTCAGCAGAGATGTCGTTACGCTCTTGCCGGATCCCGATCCGCCGAAGATGGAAATGACATATTTGTTGTCGCCCTGTTCTGCCATCTTTCTGATCAGAACGCGGAACAGTTTCTGGGCATGGGGGATCAGTGCGTCAGAGATCAGCACTTTGTCACCGGGCATGTCGCCGTGCGGCATGTCTTCCACCGGTGCAGGGAACTGCCATGTATCCAGTTCCTTCATGATATTATCTAATTTTTCTTTCAGCATATAAGCCTCCGTAATAAACAATTTCATTCTACCATTCTTACAGCCAATATGTGCAAATGCACACAAAGATTCTCATCTCATTTTCACAAAAAAGATCCTGTCTGCCCAGGATCTTCAGAATTCTCAGTCATTTGTTTCCTGCCTGATCTTCTCTTCTGTTTCTTCGCGGATCTCCTTTCTCAGCTCACTCAGCCATTTGGAGAATGAAACAGCGTCGTATGCGTATGTCCGGTTGAGTTCATATTCATGGTCTTCCCAGGTGGACAGCGGTGACTCGTTGTGCTGGATCACTGCTTCCAGCTTGTCCAGCGCCTTGTACAGCTTCGCTTCAATGGTCTTCTGGGCATCCATCTCTTCGTACAATGCCGCAAGATCCTGAGAGATCTCCTCCGGAAGACTTCTGACCCATTCATCCAGCAGATCCGCTTCGGTGACCCGGTCATCCGCTGTTTTCCGGAAGACCGGAATGTCGCCGGTAAAGCATTCGCCGAGATCATGGATCAGACACATGGAGATCACTTTATCGATGTCTGCTTCGGGAAATTCATGTCTCAGCAGCATCGCCATCAGCGATACCCGCCAGCTGTGTTCCGCAACGCTTTCCACCCTGCCTTTTGTCGTCGTACAGTGTCTCGGGGTATCCTTGAGCCGCTCCGCGGTATGCAGGATCGAAAGAAATTCTTCTGGTCTCATACGTCTTTTTCCTTCTTTCTCTTCAG
>JAILCN010000222.1 GCA_024680365.1 Solobacterium sp. | reverse complement strand
AGCGAATATCAGAGTGGCCAACTACCGATGAACTGATACTGTCTAAGGCTTTTTCCATATGTCCTTAAGGACGGATCCATTAACTTTCATAATTTGAGGGTTGACATGGGTTCTTACATATCAGTGGGTGGGTAGTTGACTTCAAATGATATTACCGGCTGTTTTGTGCAGTCTATCGGCTGAATATCCATATAAAAAGATATATAATATAAGCAGATAAACAGCCGATAGACTGATTTGACGATCAACACCGGCAAACGAGGAACTTTGATGACTTACAGATCGGTAAAAGAAACTGCAGAAAAATGGAACATTACAGAACGTGTAGTGCGTCAGTATTGCCGGGACGGCCGGGTTGCCGGCGCGTATCTGAAAGGAAAGACGTGGTACATACCTGCTGATGCTGAAAAGCCTGAAAGAAAATCGAGAGTGAAAAAAACTTCTGATGATCTTTCCGGATGTCTTGTTTTGGAAAAAAAGGCAGGAATTCCGGGTGGAATCTATCATAAGATACAGATTGAGTTCACGTTTCATTCAAATCACATGGAAGGAAGCCGGCTGACCCATGAACAGACCCGTTATATCTTTGAAACCAATACAATTGATGCTGAGAACGAGGCAGTGAATGTTGATGATATAGTGGAAACTGTGAATCACTTCCGGTGCATTGATCTGATCATTGACCAGGCCAGGAAACCATTGACAGAGAAACTGATCAGACAGCTTCATCTGATTCTGAAAAGCGGAACAGCAGACAGCCGCAAAAGCTGGTTTGCGGTCGGTGAATATAAAAAACTCCCCAACGAAGTCGGGGGAAAAGAGACAGTCTCTCCGGAAAATGTTCCTGCAATGATGAAGCAGCTGCTTGAGGATTACAGACAGCTGACATCAGTCAGTTTTGATGATCTTCTTGATTTCCATGTTCGTTTTGAAACCATTCATCCGTTTCAGGACGGCAATGGCAGGATCGGACGCCTGATCCTGTTCAAAGAATGTCTCCGCTGCGGAATCGTGCCATTCATTATTGAAGATGACATGAAGATGTTTTATTACCGCGGCCTTCAGAAATGGGAAAAAGAACCCGGGTATCTGCGGGATACCTGTCTTGCGGCACAGGACCGGTTTAAAAAGTATCTGGATTATTTTGGAATAACGTATAAAGATGAGTAAAAAACTGATAACGCTCCCGGCATCCGTGATCGCGGGAGGCATGTTTCTGATCATGCCGTCTCTGCGCAGACATCCGGATCTGGAAGAACTGAAAAAATGGAACTATGCCCACCGCGGCCTGCATGACCGTACGAAGGGGATCCCGGACAATTCGCTGACAGCCTTTTCCCGTGCTGTTGAGAAGGGGTATGGGATCGAGCTGGATGTGCAGCTGTCAAAAGACGGTGTGCCTTTCATCATGCACGATATGGAGCTTGCCAGGAAGGTCAGGAACGCACAGGAAGAACCTGTCACAGGGAAAGGCTGCGACTATGACTGGGAAATGCTGCAGACCTTTCATCTGACCGGTTCCGAAGAAAAGATCCCGTCCTTTCAGGAGGTGCTGGATCTGGTAAACGGCAGGGTGCCGCTGATCGTGGAGCTGAAAGTCGGCTTTGACGACTGGAACATGCCGGTCTGTCAGGCCGCGATGTCGCTGCTGGAAAAGTATCAGGGCCTGTACTGCGTGGAATCGTTCCATCCCGGCGCTGTGTTCTGGCTGCGCACGCATTATCCAAAGGTATGCCGCGGTCAGCTGTCAGACTGCCTGTATGAGACACTGGCGGACGGCAAAGAACATCCTGTCCTGTATCGCGGAGCGGAGTATCTGGTCGGCAACTGTCTGACAAAGCCGGACTTCATTGCCTACAATGTCATGTACGAAAGAAATCCCGCCCGCCGGATCTGCCGGAACGTGTTTAAAAACACTGCTGTGACATGGACAGTCAAATCTGCAGAACAGTACAAAATGGCCAAAAAGCACTTTGATATCATTATTTTTGAGGGCTTTGAACCCTGATCCTGATGTTTCACGGCAGGCATTTTGTGTTTCACAAAAGAATATTTTTTCACAAGAACATTCTGTTTGACATTGGGCCAAAGAACAGTAAAATGGAATCTGTACAGAAAAAGTAGGAAATCCAACTAAATTGTGGGAACCTGCTTTATTTTCATGACAGGGGAGCGTTTCATGAGCGAACAGAGCAACTTTGTACTGAATTTATCCGTTCTTTACCGCAATACGCAGAAGTATTTTGACAAGGTCCTCGTGCCCTATGAGATCGGCTACGGACAGCTGATGTTTCTGCTGTATATCAATGAGAACGAAGGCGTCACGATGCAGGAGCTGACCAGAGTCGGGGAAGTCGACAAAGGTACGACAACGAAGTCAATTCAGCGTCTGATCGACCAGGGATACATTCAGGCCCAGCAGGATGAGAAAGACAAGCGCGTCAAACGTCTGTATACGACGGAAAAAGCCGCGGGGATCATGCGCATCGTCTATGATCTGCGCAACAGTCTGCGGACGACACTGGCGGAAAACATGGACTTCGGAACATTCGAAGCCATGCTGGAACAGGCAGCGGACAATGCCCGCACGCTGATCATTCCCGAGGAGGAATCCCTCAGGAAACTGAAGATCGGCGGTCTGCAGAAGATGACGCTTCTGGATTATCCGGGCAAGGTTGCCTGCACGGTCTTCATGGCCGGCTGCAATTACAAATGCCCGTTCTGTCACAACCGCGATCTGGTCTTTATACCGGAACGCTTCGATTTCTTCGATCCGGACGATGTCCTGGGATATCTTGAAAAACGCAGAGGTCTGCTGGACGGTGTCTGCATCAGCGGCGGGGAACCGCTGATCCAGGAAGATCTGATCCCGCTGCTTGAAAAGATCAAGGCAATGGGATATCTGATCAAGCTTGACACCAACGGCGGCTTCCCGAAACGGCTCAAAGCTGTTGTGGAAAGCGGTCTCATTGATTACGTTGCGATGGATATCAAGAATTCACCGGAGAAGTATGCCGAAACACTCGGCATGAACGCGGACGCGTTCAACATCGAAGCGATCAGGGAGTCGGCTGACTATCTGATGAAGGGCACTGTGGACTATGAGTTCCGCACCACAGTGGTAAGGGAGCTTCATACAGAAGACGACATGAGAAAGATCGGAGCGTGGATCACAGGCGCGAAGCGCTATTATCTCCAGCAGTTCCAGGATTTCGGGAACTTGATCCAGCCAGGCTTTACAGCCTATTCGAACGAGGAGATGGAAACACTTCGAAACATTGTTTCCGAATACATACCGAATACGGAAGTCAGAGGAGTAAAGGAAGGGTAAGCATTTATGTATCAGGTTAGAAAAAGAGACGGTAAGATCGCTGAGTTCAATATCAGAAAGATCTCAGACGCGATCCGCAAGGCATTTGATGCCTGCGGCAGACAGTACAATGACAGCATTATCGATATGATCGCGCTCCGCGTTACGAGCGACTTTGAATCAAAGGTCAAAGACGGTCTGATCGATGTCGAAGCCATTCAGGACAGTGCCGAAAAGGTGCTCTCCGAAGCAGGCTATACAGATGTTTCCAAGGCATACATTCTCTACAGAAAGCAGAGAGAAAATGTCAGAAATATCGCCAGCACGACACTGGACTATAAGAAGATCGTTGACAACTATCTGAAGGCTCTTGACTGGAGAGTCAAGGAAAACAGCACGGTGACATATTCTGTCGGCGGACTGATCCTTTCCAACTCCGGTGCGATCACAGCAAACTACTGGCTTTCCGAAGTATATGACGAAGAGATCGGCAATGCCCACCGTTCCGGTGACATTCATCTCCATGACCTGAGCATGCTGACAGGATACTGCGCAGGCTGGTCCCTGAAGCAGCTGATCCAGGAAGGTCTCGGCGGCATCCCGGGCAAGATCACAAGTGCTCCGGCAAAGCATCTTTCCACGCTGTGCAACCAGATGGTCAACTTCCTCGGCATCATGCAGAATGAATGGGCAGGCGCTCAGGCATTCTCCAGCTTCGATACATACCTGGCTCCGTTCGTCAAGGTAGACAACCTGGACTACAAGGAAGTCAAGCAGTGCATCCAGTCCTTCATCTATGGCGTTAACACACCGTCCAGATGGGGCACACAGGCACCGTTCACAAACATCACGCTTGACTGGACAGTACCGAATGACCTTGCCAACCTGCCTGCGATCGTCGGCGGCAAGGAAATGGACTTCATGTACAAAGACTGCAAGAAGGAAATGGACATGGTCAACAAGGCCTTCATCGAAACGATGATCGAAGGCGATGCCAACGGCAGAGGCTTCCAGTACCCGATCCCGACATATTCCATCACAAAGAACTTTGACTGGTCTGAAACAGAGAACAACAAGCTCCTGTTCGAAATGACAGCGAAATACGGCACACCGTACTTCTCCAACTACATCAACAGCGATATGGAACCGTCTGATGTCCGTTCCATGTGCTGCCGTCTGAGACTCGACCTCAGAGAACTCAGAAAGAAGAGCGGCGGCTTCTTCGGAAGCGGCGAAAGCACCGGCTCCATCGGTGTCGTTACGGTCAACCTGCCGAGAATTGCGTATCTGGCAAAAGATAAAGAAGACTTCTACAAGAGACTGGACAAGATCATGGATCTCTCCGCAAGAAGCCTGAAGACAAAGAGACAGGTCATCACCAAGCTGCTCGAAGCAGGCTTGTATCCGTACACAAAGAGATACCTGGGAACATTCAACAACCACTTCTCCACGATCGGTCTTGTCGGCATGAACGAAGTCGGTCTGAATGCAAACTGGCTCAGAGCTGACCTGACCCACAAGGAAACACAGGACTTCGCGGAAGAATGTCTGAACCACATGCGTGAAAGACTCTCCGACTACCAGGAAAAATACGGCGATCTGTACAACCTCGAAGCAACACCGGCAGAGAGCACATCCTACAGACTGGCAAAGCATGACAAGGAAAAGTATCCTGACATCATCACAGCCAACATGAACGGCACACCGTACTACACCAACAGTTCCCATCTGCCGGTCGGCTACACGGATGATATCTTCAGCGCTCTGGATGTCCAGGACAACCTGCAGGTGCTCTATACTTCCGGTACTGTCTTCCACGCATTCCTCGGCGAACGTCTGAGCGACTGGAAGAGCGCGGCAACACTGGTCCGCAAGATCGCGGAAAACTACAAGCTGCCGTATTACACAATGTCCCCGACATACTCTGTCTGCCCGAACGACGGCTACCTCAGAGGTGAAGTCTGGAAATGTCCGAAGTGCGGCGCAGACACAGAAGTCTACTCCCGCATCACCGGCTACTATCGTCCGGTCAAGAACTGGAACGCCGGCAAGAGCCAGGAATTCAAAGACAGAAGAACATACAAGGTGGAAAGTCTCGCTTCCCGTCCGGTCACAGACTTCAAGGAAGAAGAAAGACCTGTATCCGTTGAAAAGACAGAAACGATCGTTACTGTTAAGGAAACAAAGAGCGACGGAACAGAATCCTCCATCCTGCTGTTCAAGACACCGACATGCCCCAACTGCAAGGCAGCCACAGCGCTCCTTGACAAGGCAGGCGTAAACTACACCGTTCTCAACGCCAACGAAGAAAAAGATCTCGTTGCGAAATACGGCATCAAGCAGGCTCCGACACTTGTTGTCAACAGCGGTGAAGGCTTTGAAAAATACCGCGGCGTATCCGATATCAAGGGATGGCTGATGAGGAGCTGACAATGGCTCTCTACGATGTAATCGTTGTCGGCGGCGGCCCGGCCGGCATGACAGCCGCGCTGTACGCCCTGCGCAACGGCAAAACCGTTCTGATCATCGAGAAAAACGGCTTCGGCGGTCAGATCACCCATTCACCCCGCGTGGAAAACTATCCCGGCATCCCGGTCATGAGCGGCAATGAATTCGCGGACAAACTGTTCGATCAGATCATTGCCCAGGGTGCTGAATTTGAGATCGAGACCGTCACCTCCGTTGAGTGTGACGGCGATCTCAGGATCGTAAAGACCGAGGAGGGCACGGAACATACCGGAAAAACCGTCATTCTGGCAACCGGCGTCAAACACCGCATGCTTGGCCTGGAAGGCGAAGAAGACCTCGTTGGTGAAGGCATCTCCTTCTGCGCGGTCTGCGACGGCGACTTCTATGCCGGAAAGAGCGTGTGTGTTGCCGGCGGCGGCAACTCCGCTCTGCAGGAAGCGATCCTTCTTGCGGAAAAGTGCACGCAGGTAACAATACTGCAGGATCTGCCGCAACTGACCGGTGAAGCGAAGCTGCAGGAAGTGCTGGCAGCACGTGACAACGTCCGCGTCATCACGAATGTGCAGATCTGCGGACTGCGGGCAGACGAAGACGGCTTCAAAGGCGTCACGGTCAGAGAACGCAGCACCGGATCCGAACAGGATGTTGACTGCGACGGACTGTTTGTCGCGATCGGCCTGATCCCGGAGAACGATCCGTTCAAAGAACTGGCAGATCTCAACAGCTGGGGCTACTTCGATTCCGATGAGCAGTGTCTGACAAAGACACCCGGCATCTTCGTGGCAGGTGACTGCCGTTCCAAATTTATCCGCCAGCTGACAACAGCGTCTGCTGACGGCGCGGTCGCAGCGCTTGCGGCATGCAGATATATCAACCAGAACTGAGCAGACACAGCGCAATGTCATTAAGTTAAAGATGGCATTGTAAAGCGAAATGTCTGAAAAGAAAAAGAATCAGGAAGTCTGAGAAGAGAAACTCAGGAAATCCTGATTCTTTTTTTGAAAAGAATAACGATCAATCAGACAATCATACACGC
>JAILCN010000218.1 GCA_024680365.1 Solobacterium sp. | reverse complement strand
ATAAAATAATACGGTTCAAAATGATTGCATGAAGTGCAAAATGTATCATAATAGATGCTGTTACGCGAAGGTAGACTTATGAACATTTTTGGGAAGACTGACAGGCGGATCCTGTCAATTCTGATTCCCGTCATACTGGAAAACGCGCTTCTGACACTGTCGGGAATGATCCTGACGGGATATATCGGAAGACTGACAGTTACGGAGATCAGCGCATACGGACTGGGAAGAAGGGTATACGGCATCTATTATTCACTCTTTAAAGGACTGGCGGTCGGTACAATGGTGAATGCCGCAAAAGCTGTCGGTACCGGAGATGAGGAACGCTGCGCAAGGATCCAGCAGGAAAGCTATCTGATGGACCTGCCGATCGCGGTCCTGATCGCAGTACTGATCACCCTTGGCGCACCGCTGATCCTGAGTGTCATGACAAGCGACGCGGTGCTGATCGAACAGGGCGCCCGGGTGCTCCGCTTCACGGCTCCGCTGTATCCGCTGCTGGCAGTCATCCATCTCAATACTGCGGCTTTCCAGGCCCACGGCAACACCCGTACGCCGATGGTCATTGCGGCGATCGGCAACCTGGTCACCATTACCGCCGGATATGTTCTGATCTTCGGTCTTGGTCCGCTTAAGGGACTGGGCATCATGGGCGCTGTGCTTGGCCAGAACCTCTCGTTCATTGTCATGGCAGGCATCGGACTGTTCCTGCTGTACGGAAAGCACGGACTGTTTGTCCACACAAAGATGAATCTCTTTCATCTGCCTGACATAAAAGACGCGAAAGAGATCTTCTCTACCGGTATCCCGGTATCACTGGAAGATACCTTCTGGCAGGCTGCTACAGTTGTCATCAGCGCGGTGATCCTCTCATACGGTCAGGAATACTACGCGGCTTATCAGCTGGGTCTTGAAGGAGAAGGTTTCTGCAACATGATGTCAGCCGGTTTCATGACTGCCGCGATGTCACTGTCTGCCCAGGCTATCGGCAGAAGAGATGCCCAGGAATATGAAGAGTGCTACAGAAGACTGTGTCTGTTCTGTATGATGATCTCCTGCATTACGATGACATTCCTTCTGTTCTGTTCCAAGCCTGTCCTGCATCTGATGACGGACAAACCGCAGCTGGTATCGATCGCTTCCGTGTATATGTACGCGATGATCTTCAGCCAGATCCCTCAGCACATGAAACAGATCCAGGTCGGATACCTCCGCTCAGCCGGACATACCGGAACGACAATGACGATCAATCTGATCGGACTGTGGGCAGTGCGGGTACCCCTTGTTCTGCTGTTTGCCAGAGTGATGCATCTGGACATTCTGTTCATCTGGATCGCGTTTGACATCGACATGTGGGTGCGTCTGCTGCTGTCCTGGTACAAGCTACGCTCCCTGCATGTGCATTCCTACATTGAACAGCTGCAGGGAAAAGAAGCATAACAAATGAAAAGACCAGATGTTCCTTCAGCGGAATTCTGGTCTTTCTTCTATTCGGAGAGCTGATAGTGACGCAGCGCTTTCGCGATGCCGTCTTTGTCTACGTCATCTGTGATGTAATTCGCGTATTGTTTCAGCTCCTGCTGACCGTTTCCCATCACAACGCCATGTTCACATTCTTTGATCATCTCCAGATCATTGAGGGAATCGCCGAAGCCGTAGGTGTTTTCCATATTGCCGTGGTAATGCGTCACGACCATGAGGACGCCGGTTCCCTTGTTTACATCAGGCGGTGAGATCTCCGCGCCGCTGCGTGAGTTGTCAGCCTGGGAATTGACAGGGACATACGTGGTGATCGGCGTGACAAATTCAATGAAGGAGTCACGGTCAGAATCCGGGAAGTACTGGACATTGATCTTGAAGATCTCTTCCCCTTCATATTTGTCCATCGGGTAATTGCCTACCGCATAGAACGGGCGGACCAGAATGCGGTTCGCGATCGAGGCAGGCAGATCACGGATGCGGTCAAAGACCATGTTGTGCCAGAGCTGATCGCTGAAGCCCTTTTCCATGCACAGCAGATTGTATCCGATATGACATTCTTCCGCTTTCTTTATGACAGCCTGGGCAAGCTCCCTGGTGAATACTCTTTTCAGAACAAGCTTTCCGTCAAGCTCAAAACCGGCGCCGGACGCGAAGATCGCCCCGGTCCTCTCGATCCCGAAGGAATTCTGGATCTCATAGTACGGTCTTCCCGAACAGATGAAGATCAGGCTGCCGTTTTCTTTGGCTTTGTGGATGGCGTCAGACGCGCTGCGGGGTGTGGAACCTGTTTTGGGATCGATCAGTGTTCCGTCAATATCGAAGAACAGGAAATTGTTATCCATGGGAAGTACCTCTCTTACAACAATGATTTTAAGATACAGAACGTATGAGGTAAACAGCGTAACAGAATATAATAAAGATATGAAGAATGTCAGAAGAGGATACTGCGAAGATGATGTGAAACAGTTCGGCGAAGAAGCAATGAAAAAGCTTTTTCCCTGCGCGGAAGAGATCACCTATCTTCTCAACAGAGGCTATCCGTATAAATCAGCGATCACCTTTACAGGCAATCACTATCTGTTAAGCGAGCGGCAGAGGAACGCGCTGATGCGGATGTGCGCATCAGATGAGATGCGCAGGATCCGCAGAGAAAAGCAGTTAACAGAACTGGAAGAAGGATGCACGGTCCATATCGATGCCTTCAATGCGGTGGTGCTGATGGAAACAGCGCTCAGCGGCAGTATGATCCTCAAAGGTGCCGATGGATGTTACCGTGACCTGAGCGGACTGGCAGGAACGTACGCGATCATTCAGAATACTGATCCGGGCATTGAACGGATCATCCGGAAACTGCAGGAACACCATGTCGGCAAGGCCGTCTTCTGGATCGATGCGCCGGTCTCCAATTCCGGACGTCTGAAGACACACATCGCGGAAGCAGCCGAACGTCTGTCCTTTCCCATATACATTGAGATGGTAAAAAACGCGGATACAGAACTGATGAAGCGGGATCATGTCATCTCTGGCGACTCCATGGTCATAACGGAGTGCATCAGCTGGTACAACCTCTACGAAGAACTGATCAAAGATCTGGAAGATCCGTGGATCGTCAGTATCCTGTGATAATCCGTTTGCCATCACAGCATGTTTCAAGTATGCTTATCTGGTAGAAAACGAACAAACTATGACGAAGAAAAGAAGAACATACAGACGCAGAAAACAGAGTCATATCCTGATCAATATCATATGCATATGCATTCTTGTTTTCGCGGTGACGGTACTGATCCTCCGCACCCGTCAGGGAAAGCTGAGGCATGTGCCGGAAGATAAATATGTCAGTCTGCCGTTTGAGACAAACGACTATGATTTCGACAGACTGAACTGGGACGGACAGAAGGCGGTGTATGAAGATGACAAATATACATCACGCTGGGGCATCGACGTGTCTTCCCATAACGGCGACATTGACTGGAAACAGGTGAAAGAGGCAGGCGTGGAATTTGCCTTTATCCGGGCGGGATACCGCGGCAATTCCCAGGGCAAGCTGCACAAAGATTCCAGATTTGAAGCAAACTACAAAGGCGCTCATGAAAACGGGATCCCGGTCGGCATCTATTTCTTCTCCCAGGCAGCGACTGAAGATGAAGCGTGGGAAGAGGTAGAACTGGTTGAAAGCTATCTGCAGGGCAAACAGATCGATCTGCCGGTCGTCTTCGACATGGAAGAAAGCGGGGAAGGCGACAAAGGCAGAGTCAAGCCGCTGAACAGAGACCAGAAAACACGCATCGCAGTGACGTGGCTGGAAGGCATTTCCCAGAAGGGATACAAACCGATGATCTACAACAGCAAATCCCTGCTCAACCATCTGTTCTCGATCGGTTATCTTCAGAATTATGATTTCTGGGTTGCCCAGTACAACAACAAGCCGACGTATGACTACCGCTTCAGCGTCTGGCAGTATTCCAACACAGGCGAGATCCCCGGCATTCCCAAGGCAGTGGACCTTGATCTCATGTTAGTAGAAAAAACAGGCGGTTAAGCCTGTATGAGCCGTTCCGTGTGAACGGTTTTTTCGTATTTCGGGGTAACAGTTCCCTTGGAAAGATCCCGGACAGTTTCTTCGATATCTTTCCGTTCGGTATGAATGATGCAGGTCACCTGTTCATCATAGATCAGATCAATGATCTCAGTATTCCTGCGCAGCCAGTTTTCCAGTGTACCGGAAAGATCATACGGATACGTGATCCACCATTCATCCAGAAGCACTTCCTCCGTCTTTTCCGCATGAGCCAGAGCGTCTGCCACAGAACCGGAGTATGCCCGGATCAGCCCGCCGGCCCCAAGCTTGACGCCGCCGAAGTAGCGGACGACGCATGCGCACACATCAGACAGACCGCTTTTGCGGATGCTTTCCAGCATCGGCACGCCGGCAGTTCCTGAAGGTTCTTTATTGTCAGAAGAGCGCTGGATCATGTTGTTTTCCCCGAGCATATACGCGGTGCAGACGTGCGTTGCGTCCGGATATTCTTTCCGGATCTGCTCGATATACGCTCTCGCTTCTTCTTCTGTTCTTGTGCATTTCACGCAGGCGATGAAGCGGGATCTGTTGATGACAGTCTCTTCTCTGTATTCCTTAAACAGTCTCATGGAACTATCATAACATACTGCAGACAAATTTCTCTTTTCACGGTGGTATAATGCTTTCATGGGAAGAATAAAACAGCTTGATTCACAGACAGCGAATATGATCGCAGCCGGCGAGGTCGTTGAGAGACCGATGGGTGTGGTCAAAGAACTGGTGGAAAACGCGATCGACGCGGGTTCGACCCGTATTGACGTGGTGATCGAAGAAGGCGGGATCACCAGACTGACTGTGCAGGATAACGGCTGCGGCATGGACGCGGAAGATGCCCAGCTTGCTTTCGGCAGACACGCGACATCCAAGATCCGCTCAGAGAACGATCTCTGGTCGATCCATACACTGGGTTTCCGCGGTGAAGCGCTGCCTTCGATCGCTTCTGTCTCTAAACTGACGCTGACAAGCAGCGACGGAAAAGACGCAACAAGAGTGATCGTGGAATACGGTAAGACAACATCTGTTTCACCGTATCCGTGTTCCCAGGGAACCTCTGTCACAGTCGAAGGTCTGTTCTATCAGACACCGGCCAGACTCAAACATATGCGTTCCAGCGCCTATGAAGCTTCTCTGATCCAGAATGTCATATCTTCATTTGCACTTTCCCATCCGGAAATTGCTTTTTCCCTTGTCAGCGACGGCCGGGAAGCCTTCCGCACCAGCGGCCAGGGCGATCTTCTGGAAGTGATCTGGATCGTATACGGAAGGGCAGCTGCCGAGCTGGCAATTCCTGTTGATTTCTCTGACTATGACTATCATGTGACAGGGTATCTGATCAAACCGTCAGCCACAAGGGCTTCCCGTTCCATGATGCATATCTTCCTGAACCAGAGAATGGTCAGGACCTATAAACTGTATAAAGCCGTACAGGACGGATACGAAGACTTTATCGTCAAGGGAAGATATCCGCTCTGTGTACTGAATATTGAAATGGATCCCCACATCCTGGATGTCAACGTGCATCCTTCCAAGTGGGAGGTCCGTCTGTCCAAGGAGACCCAGCTGGAATACCTGATCCGGGACAATGTCAGAAACGCATTGAAAGGAAACATTCTGGCTCCGAAGGCAGAGATCCGGGAAGCGAGAACGCAGATCTTTGAACCGATCTCCTTTGATACCGACAGGCTGATCGAAGAAGCGCAGAAGAAACAGGCGGCAGTCAGACAGCCGGAACCTGTGCAGACCATACCGGAAGAATCGGTGAAGCAGCCGGAATCCATCACTTACACGGAAGAAAAGAAGGCAGACGAAGAGATCCTGAAAGAGATCTGGTCGGTGCAGGAAAAGAAGCCTGTCTACGATGAACCCAAAAAGCCAGCCTTCCCGGATATGCAGGTGATCGGCCAGCTTCATAAGAAGTTTATTCTGTGCGCGGTGGAAAGCGGACTGGTGATCATTGATCAGCACGCTGCTCAGGAACGCGTGCATTATGAGGAATATCTGCAGAAGCTGAATCAGAATCCTGTCATGATGGATCTGCTTGTGCCGGTGACGGTGCACGTCTCCGACGACCTGGTGCGCAGATGTGATGAGATCAATGCATCTGTGGAAGATCTCCATGTCGCCTTTGAGCCATTCGGACATGATACCCTGATGGTCCGCACCGTTCCTTCCTGGATGAAGGACATTGAAGAAGAACCATTCCTGCAGGATGTGCTGGACCAGTTCCGCAATGACAGAGAATCCAGATACACAAGAATGGAAAAGAAAACGATCGCTACGATGGCATGCCATCACAGCATCCGCTTCAATAAGAGTCTGACAATGGATGAGATGAAAGAAGTCGTCAGACAGCTTTCTCTGTGTGAGAATCCCTATCACTGCCCGCACGGCAGACCGACATTCATTACACTGGATGAGAAAGAACTGACAAAGGAGTTTCTGCGATGAAGAAGGTACTTGTCATCGCCGGACCGACAGCTGCCGGGAAAACCGGCTTTTCGCTTGTCATGGCAGAGAAACTGAACGCGGAGATCATTTCCGGCGATTCCATTCAGGTATATAAGGGATTGGATATCGGTTCCGGAAAAGTCACAAAGGAAGAGATGGGAGATATACCGCATCATCTGATCGATATTCTTTCTCCAAAAGACAGCTACAGCAGCGCCGACTTCCAGCATATGGCAAGAGAGATCATTGACAATACGGATACGCCGATGATCATCTGCGGAGGAACAGGCTTATATCTGAAGGCATGTCTGTATGACTATACCTTCAATAAGGAAGAGGAAGGTCCTTCCACAGATCCTGCCCTGGAACAGTATTCCAATGAAGAGCTTTATGAAATGCTCAGAAAGATTGATCCTGTGCAGCTTCAGAAGATCCATGTCAACAACCGCAAGAGACTGATGCGTTCCCTGACCATTGCACAGAGAAGCGGCAAAGCACAGAGCGAGATCGAACGCGAACAGTCGCATGAGATGGTGTACGATGCATTTATAGCAGGATGCACGATGGACCGCGCGAAGCTGCATGAGCGCATTAACAGACGCGTTGACATGATGTTCGAGGCAGGTCTGAAACAGGAAATTGAACGGCTGCTGGAAGAAGGCGTAACATTCACCGACGCTTCCATGCAGGGCATCGGTTACTGGGAATGGGAAGCGTATTTCCAGGGAAATATGAGCGAGGATGAAGTCCGGGAAGAGATCAAAAAACACAGCCGGCAGTTTGCCAAACGGCAGTATACCTGGTTCAACCACCAGATGCCTGTGCACTGGTTTGATATCTCTGATGAAAAAGAGACAAAGAACATGATTTCTGAAATTGAAGCATGGCACAAACATGTCTTGAGAGCAGAACGAAATTAGCTTAACAACGTCTTGTTAGTAGAACAATATTATACTATAATTGTCTTGTAGATAAGACGGACAAGTAGAATGAACAGAGATTACTTGAAACAGATCATCATTGATCAAAAAGAAATGTACTTAAGAGAATCAATGATTCGAAGAGAATATCATCTTGAAGCCAATGTCAATTATTGCTTTGTGGGTATCAGACGTGCCGGCAAATCATATATGATGTATCAGCTGATCAAAGATCTGCTGGATTCAGGAGTGCCAGCTGAACATATTCTATATGTTAACTTTGAAGATGAACGGTTTTTGGAAATCACTGCTGAAGACTTAAATGTGATTTTGGAAATTGGACTTGAACTTGCAGGAGACAGAAAGAAACCGTTTGTATTTCTTGATGAAATACAGAATGTATACGGCTGGGAAAAATTTGTCAGGAGACTGGCTGACTTAAAATATCGTGTCAATATTACCGGCAGCAACTCAAAAATGCTCAGCAGTGAAATTGCCAGCACACTGGGAGGCAGATTTGTTGTTTTGCAGGTATACCCGTTTTCCTTTTCTGAATACCTGTGTGCATTGGGAATAAAAGACAAGACTCCTGAATCGTTCAGTACTTCTGAAAGAGCTGACATTATCAGAGCTTATGGTGAGTACATTGGATCTGGGGCATTTCCGGAACTTGTAAATATACGAAATAAGAGAGAGTTCCTGAACAGCATTTATCAGACTATTTATATTGGTGATATTGTTGCCAGAAACAAAATTACAAACGATTTTGCGGTGAGACTTATATTAAAAAAAATCGCAGAATCAGTCATGAAGCCTGTCTCTTACAGCAGACTGACCAATATATTGAAAAGTGCCGGAGCAGCTATCGGCAAACAAACAGTGATCAATTACATCGGATATATGCGTGACTCCTATCTGTTATTTGCTGTTCAAAACTATGCGGCTAAACTGGTTGATAAAGAGACAATTCCAAAATATTACTTTGCAGACACAGGACTGCTTGGTCTTCTGATCATGAACGCTGAAACAGCACAGCTCGAAAACCTTGTGGCAATTGAGCTGATCAGGCGATATGGAAGTGCAAATGTGTATTATTTCGAGAGAAATGTTGAAATTGACTTCTATATACCTGAAGAAAATCTTGCCATTCAAGTCAGCTACAGTATTTTCAACCAGTCTCAGACAAAAGAACGAGAACTGGGTACGTTCGTGAAATTAAGGAGATTTATTCCTGACGCAAAATGCATTCTGATTACAAACAGTGAGGAAACCGAACTGGAAGAAAACGGCACTGTTGTAAATGTGATTCCAATCTGGAAATGGCTGCTGGAACATGAATGAGTGTATCTGTAAACATCTTTGACGATTTTTCGGATACACGTGATATACTTGTTTCAAACCGCAGATAAGAACCAGTAGGACACGATACCGGTCCAAGAGAGAAACACAGATGGTGGAAGTGTTTCGGCAGATGGCCGTGTCTGAATGCATCTTTGAGGGATCCTGCGACAACGTAGCAGGGAACGCATGCCGGCGTTAAGGGCAAAGAGAAAAAAAGTGGATACGTCTTTTTGGACGTATCTTTTGTTAAGGAGGGAATATGATCAGACTGTACAACTCTAAAACACTGAAAGTGGAAGACTTCAAACCGATCCATGAAGGGCATGTAGACATGTATGTATGCGGACCGACCGTATACAACTACGCGCATATCGGCAATGCCAGACCGATGATCGTATTTGATGTTCTGAAGCGTCTGTTTGAAGCGGAAGGCTACACCGTTACCTATGTTTCCAACTTCACCGACGTCGATGACAAGATCATCAACAAGGCGCTGGAAGAAGGGACGACGGAAGACGTGATCGCCCGCAGATATATCGAAGCGTATCAGGATGTCAGAACAGCGCTCAATACCGAACTGCCGGATATCACGCCCAGAGTTACTGAGACAATGGATGAGATCATCGCTTTTATCAAAGAACTTGTGGATAAGGGCAATGCCTATGTTGTGGACGGCGATGTATATTTCAGCGTTGACAGTGTTCCGACCTACGGTGAGATCTCCCATCAGAAGCTGGACATGCTCGAAGCAGGCGCCCGCATTGAAACAAACGACATGAAGAAGAACCCGTATGACTTCGCGCTGTGGAAAAAGACAGACAAGGGAATCAAATGGGATTCTCCGTGGGGCGAAGGCAGACCGGGATGGCATACAGAGTGCGTCGTCATGATCAATGACAACCTCGGCGGCATGATCGACATTCACGGCGGCGGCATGGACCTGAAGTTCCCGCACCATGAAAATGAAGCAGCCCAGCAGGAAGCATGCCACGGCAACTCCCTGGCCAACTTCTGGATCCATAACGCGATGGTCAACATCAACGGTGAAAAGATGTCCAAATCCCTGGGCAACACCATGTGGGCAAAAGACGTCGTTGACAAGCTCGGAACCAATCTGACCAGATGGCTCGTTTCCTCTGTTCACTACAGAAAAGAACTGAACTTCTCCGATGAGACGATCGAGACAGCCCGCAAGGAACTGGAAAAGGTCATGGGACCCATCCGTCAGGCAGACATCAAGTCCCAGCTGGCAAATGCAGTCTTCACAGAAGACTATGACAAAGACGCGTACAGAGCGTTCCTTGACGCGATGGACGACGATATGAATACACCGAACGCGTATGCGGTCATCTATGACACAGTCAAGAAGCTCAACCAGACACTCCGTCAGAGAGAGATCGATTTTGCGGCGGCCGGTCTGTACCGCAACGCAGTGGGAAAGATGCTGAAGGTGCTCGGCATTGAAGTGGAAAAGATCGTCATTGACGAGGAAGGAAAAGAGCTGTTCGCGAAGTGGAACGAAGCCAAGGCACAGAAAGATTTCGCCAGCGCTGACGTTTACCGCGCGAAGCTGATGGAAAAGGGACTGCTTTGATGAAACCGCAGGAATGTTCAGGAAGAACTCTGGCATTTCTCGGCGACGCGGTATGGTCCCTGTATGTCAGATATGACCTGATCGAAAGCGGCCAGGGCAGAGGAACGGAGCTTCAGAAGAAAAGCATCAGCTATGTTTCCGCCAAAGCCCAGGCAGCTCTGTACGACAGACTTCATGAAGAAGGCTTCTTCACGGAAGAAGAGGAAGATACATATCACAGAGGACGCAACGGCAACGCCGGTACAGTTCCCAACAACACCGACCCTCAGACATACCGGATGTCCACCGGATTCGAAGCGATCCTGGGCATGCTGTATATGGAAGGGAAAGAAGACAGGATCAGAGAGATCTTTCAGAAAGCAAAGGAAATGAAATGACACAGTTTGTATATGGAAAAAACGTGATCCGGCAGATCCTGACGGATTCCGACAGGGCAAAGACGATCTGGATGGCAGTGGAAGACCGTGAGATCGAGCAGCTCGCGAAACAGGCGCATGTGCAGATCAGAAAGACAGACAGAAAACAGCTGACAAAGCTGTGCGGCAGTGACCGCCACCAGGGCATCGCTGCAGAGATCGCTCCCTATCAGACATACGAAGTGGAAGATCTTCTCCGACAGGTGCCGGATGGAAAACCGGGACTGCTGATCATGCTGGATGAACTGGAAGATCCCCACAACCTCGGCGCTGTGCTGAGAACAGCGGACGCGGTCGGAGCTGCCGGCGTGATCTTCAAAAAGAACCATGCCGTCGGTCTGACTCCGGCAGTTGCCAAAGTCAGTGCCGGCGCGATCGAGACCGTCAAATGCGCAGCTGTTACCAACCTTTCCAGGACGCTTGAGGATCTGAAGAAAAAAGGCTGGTGGGCAGTCGCCGCGGATATGGATGGCCAGGATTACCGTTCAATGTCATATGACTTCCCGGTCGTGCTGATCATCGGCAATGAAGGAAAAGGCATCTCCCGTCTGCTGAGAGAGAAATGTGATTATGTCATTTCTCTTCCGATGGTCGGAAAGATCTCTTCCCTCAACGCTTCCGTCAGCGCCGGCATTCTGATGTACGCTGTCTACAACAGCCAGAATCCAATCAGATAACAGTGTGGACAACTCTGACTTTTCCACAGGAAAGACTGAGACACACTGTTTTTTTATGTGTTTTCCACGGGATACATATGGGAGAACCTTCGGACGCGCAGCCGTTCAGGAAATGAAATAATCATCAGCGGAGGTACAAGCAATGAATCCGTATGAACTGCTGTATATGCTCAGAATGGACGACCGGCGTGCCCAGGAGCTGATCTACCGGGAATACATCGGGATCGTCCGCTCGATCGCGGCTTCTCTTACCGCATCGTTTCCTGCCGCAAAGCCGTACCGAGAAGATATCATCCAGGAAGGATCGCTGATGATCCTGGCCGCGGCAGACCGCTACCGGGAAGACCGGGATGCCGGCTTCTCAACCTTTCTCAATGTGCTGGTCCACCGCCGCATCAGCAACGCCATCCGCTCGATCTGCCGCAGATACCCCAACGGACGAAACGACACGCTGGAACTGAGCAGCGACCTGTTTGACTGCGGCGTGCTGGAAGAAGCCATTCCCCAGACAAACCGGATGCTTGAACCGGAGTATTATACCGAATACCAGCTGGCGAAAGAACGCTATGACAAAGCGGTGGAGAGGCTCAGCGCGGAAGAGAGAAAGATCCTGGATGTCTGCGTGACGGAAAGCGACAAGAAGAGTTCTGCGGAAAAACTGCATATGAATCAGAGGCTGTATTATAACGCAAGCGCAAGAATCCGGAGAAAAATCATTACGGAGGTCATGAAATGAAAGCGGATGTGGTATCCTTAACACATGAGAAACAAGAACCGGATGAAATTCAGAACAATACTGTCTGCAGTCTGTGCATCTGCAGTGATGTTTGCGGGAATGTTACCGCTCGGCGCGAAAACCTCCATTCCAGATGAATATCTGGATCCTGAAACAGTCGTCAGTTCATCAGAATTCATCAGTGATGCTGCACTGGCGGAAGCCATTGATCTGATCATGAAAGAAGGTCATGTCAGTCTGTATAATCCATCCGACGGGGAAGAAAGGCTCGCTCCGATCGGAACCAAAGCAGTCCCTCCGGGAAAGACGCTCAATATCGGCAGTCCCCGTCAGTGGGGCGGTGAATCCTGCTTCGTCTATGCCTGGGGTGTGTACTATACGCTGTTCGGCGACAGCCCCAAAGAACAGGGGGATTCCCGTCAGCTGTACAAAGGAGCGATCTCCTACAGCTACTTCAAAGGCTATGACACCCTGCACAACCTCGGCGTCATGCCGCAGTATCCGGCATATATCAGAGTGACCAACCATTCCGTTGTCCTGCTTTCCTATGACGCAGACGGCGCCTGGATCCTGCAGGGCAACTACCGCTACTCCAACGGTCTGGTGGCACTGACATATTACACATGGGATGTGTTCCGCTCTTCCCTGTTAAAGAACGGCAGCCGCAGTATCGAACAGATCTGGCAGCCGAAGACAGAATATCTGCAGGAACATTACAGCTATACACCGGGAAAAGATGTCACGGAAGTAGTGCTGAGCGATACAGAAGTGACGCTGATGGAAGGTAACAAGAAGCTGCTGGAAGCTTCCACGGCACCGGCTGAAGCAGAAAACGGCAAGATCACCTGGTCTTCCTCTGATACAGACATTGTCACAGTGAACAGCCTCGGTGTGATCACCGCGAAAAAAGCAGGCACAGCCGTGATCACGGCAGAAGCCGGATCCGCACCTGTCAAAGCAGAATGCAAAGTGACTGTTGAACCCAAGCCGACGCCCGAGCCCACGCCGACACCGGTACCGACACCGGAGCCGAGTGGCCAGCCGTCCGCTGAACCAAGCGCGGAACCGTCTGCGGAGCCAAGCGCAGAACCCACAGCGACACCTGCGCCGACACCGGCAAACAGTGAACCGATCGTGATGTTCCGTCTCTATAATCCCAACAGCGGCGAACACTTCTATACCGCCAACGCGGGAGAAAGAGAAGTGCTGATCAAACAGTACAAATGGTCGGATGAAGGCATTGGCTGGATCGCGCCGCCTTCCGGCAAACCGGTATACCGTCTGTACAACCATAACCGCGGTGAACACCATTACACGCTCAATGCCGGCGAAAAAGATGTTCTGGTGGAAAAATACAAATGGGATGATGAAGGCATCAGCTGGTACAGCGATGAGGAGGAAAACGTCCCTGTCTACAGAGACTACAATCCCAACGCTCCGGCCAACAACCACAACTACACAGTCAATCAGAAAGAACATGAGATCCTGGTGGAGAAATATCACTGGACGGATGAAGGCATTGGCTGGTACGCGCTGGATGTCGGACTGGATGGAGAGTAACAAGGACCTGCGGGTCCTTTTTCTGAATTTACATATTTTAAAGAAAAACAGGAGAAGGATACAATAGAAACATGAATCTGAACATTGTACTGATCATTATTATTCTGCTGGAGATCTGGGGTATTACAGCGGTAAAAACAAAGCAGCTGCTTGGCTCAATGATCTACTATACCCAGCTGTCCAATGCCGCGGCGATGATCTCCGCGTTCTTTCTGCTTGTGTTTGGAAATAAAACATGGATCACCGGCTTCCGCTTCCTTTCCGTATGCATGCTTGTCATGACCGGTCTTGTGACAGCCTTTGTGCTGCAGCCGCTGCTGAAAAACAGCAAGCTCCTGTTCTGGTCAAGATCCGGCTTCTTTCTGCATATCGTCTGTCCGATCCTGAATGTGATCTCCTATTACTGTCTGGAGCCGCACGCAGAGAAGGCAATGGTATTCCTGCCGCCGGCTGTTACGCTGCTCTACGGCGGGATCATGCTGTATATGAACTACATC